>VXPN01000370.1 GCA_009839535.1 Boseongicola sp. SB0662_bin_57
GGAGCGGCTGGCCGCGGCGGGCTTCGGCGAGTACCGGCCGGTCAGCCCCGAGGACACCGACGCCGCAAGGGCGCAGAACCGCCGCATCGAGCTCAAGCTCACCGAACGGTGAACGCTGGCGGGAACGGCCTTGAAGTGCCGGCTGGCAGCGCAGCGCGTCGCCGTTGGAAGACGGGCTCAGGAAGTCGTCCGCTTGCCGCCATGGCGTGGCGATGCCTTGGCAATCGGTGCCGGACAGGATGACGTCAGAGCGCCCCGATCTTGAGGCGCGTGATCCGGTTGTTGTGACGTTCCAGGATCTCGAACCGGAAGCCGTGGAAGGAAAAGACCTGGCCAACCGTGGGAATTGTCTGGGCTTCATGGATCACGAGTCCCGCGACCGTCACCGCTTCGTTGTCCGGCAGGAACCAGTCCGTCGCACGGTTCAGATCCCGAATCGTCATGGCTCCGTCGACCACGTAGTCTCCGCCTTCGGCCCGCTGCAGCGGATGAACCTCGTCAGGATCCAGTTCGTCGGTGATTTCGCCGACGATCTCCTCAAGGATGTCCTCAAGCGTGATCAGGCCTTCCAATGCGCCGTATTCGTCAACGACCAGGGCAAAGTGGGTTGAACGGTGCAGGAACTGACGCATCTGATCATCGAGAGTCGTGGTTTCCGGGACGAAATAGGGGTTCATCGCCACGTCCATCGGGTCAAAGCCCTCAAACGGATCGGAATTCGCCTCCAGGTCTGAAAGGCGAGGATGAATCGCGCGAAGCAGTTCCTTCGCGTGCAGGACCCCTATGATGTTCTCCTGCTCGCCACGGAAGATCGGCAGGCGCGTATGTGCCGAGTTCAGGCAGAGCTCGATGATCTGCTGTGGCGGCAGGTCGGCATCGATCATTTCGATCTGGCTGCGGTGGAGCATGATTTCCTCGACCGTTCGGTCGCCGAGATCAAGTGCGGCCAGCATTCGGTCGCGATGCTCCTTTTCGAGCACGCCTTCCGAATGGCCGAGCCGAAGGGCGCCCGCGATTTCCTCACGTACAGAGAGGATGCGGCTGTCCGGGTCAATCCGGACACCGAACAGGAACAGTACGCCACGCACGACGGCTCGCACGGCATGCACGACCGGGTTCAGGACAAGGACGAGCCATCCGATGGGTCGGGCCACCCGGCTGGCGGCCGGCTCGGCGTTCGAGATCGCGTAGGTCTTCGGCAGGACCTCTGCGAAAATAAGCACCAGAAGCGTCATGAGCAGCGTGGCCAGGGCAACCCCGCTTTCGCCAAAGGCGCGCGTGAACATGGCAGTTGCAAGTGAAGTGGCAAGGATGTTGACGAGGTTGTTGCCGAGCAGGACCGATCCGATGAGGCGCTCGCTGTCTTCGGTCACCTCGAGAGCACGCGCGGCGCCGCGCTCGCCTTTCTCGGCACGTGCCTTGAGCTTGCCGCGAGAAGCGGCGGTCAACGCGGTTTCGCTGCCGGAAAAGAAGGCGGACATGATCAGCAGCAGCAGGATAGCGCCGCATGTCACCCAGAAACCGGCGTCGATCAGTGAAAGGGCGCCGTCCATCCTATTCGCCAATCAGGGCCATTCTCGCAATATGAAGTGCCGGTGGCTGTCATTCAAGGAAGAGATGTGCGGGTGCGGGCCAGAATTCGCCGACGGGCATGGCTGCATGGACCTGGGGGGCCGCTCGGCGTGGCAGGGATCCGGACGCTTCCTGTTCGAATCTGTCCGCGAACCGGCAGAGCGCTTCAGGCGGCGTCATTCTCGCGCAAGCGGGTGATGTTCCAGAACGAGTTCCTTGACGCGGTCTTCCAGTACGTGCGTGTATATCTCGGTCGTGGCGATGTCCGAATGGCCCAGAAGGGTCTGGATGGCACGAAGGTCTGCGCCCCTGGCAAGCAGGTGCGTGGCAAAGGCGTGTCGCAGGGTGTGCGGAGTGACCTTGCTTGGCGAAATGCCTGCCACGACGGCAAGTTCCTTGACCAACTGATAGAATCTGTGCCGCGTGAGATGTCCGGACTTGCCGCGCGACGGAAAGAGATATCGCGATGGCGGAACGCCTCTGTCCTTGCGGGCAACTTCCTCCAATGCGTCCCGCCTTTCCAGCCAGGCGGACAGTGCAAGACGGGCTGGTTCGGAGAGCGGCAAGATCCGCTCCTTGCCTCCCTTTCCGCGCATGAGAAGCAATTTCGGATTTCCCCGTACGGCCGTGACTGGCAGCGACACCAATTCGCTGACCCTTGAGCCTGTCGCGTAGAGAACCTCCATCAGGCAGGTATTCCTGAGCCGGTCGTTCAGGCGGCCTGTCTCGCGCGCTGCTTCGAGAAGGCGTTCAACCTCACCTTCGGACAAGGTTCCCGGAAGGCGACTCTCAGGGGCGGGCCCCTTTACGCGGACAGCAGGGTTGTCGCGGCGCCAACCCGATTCAAAGGCAAAGCGATAGAATTGCCGGATGGCGGAGAGGCGACGAACGCGGGTTGAGCGCGCCAGGCCGGATGCATCAAGGTCAATCAGGTAGTTCTCGATCCCTGTCTGGTTGACGGTCAGAAACCCGGACCCTTGTGTCTTCAGCCATCCCAGAAAGTCCTTCAGATCCCGTGCATAGGCCATTTGCGTGTTCCGGGAAGCATTGAGTTCGGCGACCTGGGCGTCGAGAAAGGTCGTGATGCGCTCCGCCTCGTTCATGCCTTGCCGTGCTCCAGCACCAGTTCGACCGCAACCTGTCGGGCCAAGGGTTCAAGGCCAAGGGCTCGCAGCAGCATGAGGGATTGCTGCGTGGCATGCGGGTTGCCCGCCGCTCCGTCCATGAGCTGCAAAAGCGCGCGAAAGAGGGCTTCTCCTCCGCGATCTCCCTCGATCAAGACGCGGTAGGCTGGGCTCGGGCCATGTGCCGCGAGACCGCGGACGACGGCTTGTGCGAGCATGTCCGGACCGGGCAAGGCGCCGCGACGCCCATTTGCAATTGAAAGCAGAAACCTGCTTTCGCTGCGGTCGCCTGCAAAGTGCTCCGCAAGCACTGCATCTTCCGCAAGCAACGCGATTTCAAAGGCAATGCGCATGGCCGGATCCGAAAGATCCAGGCCTTCAAGGCGTGCCGCAAGCCATTTCGCAAAGGCCTTTTCGTAATCCCCGGCATCGACCGCCTGCCATGCGGGCGCCAGGGCTGAACTCACGAGATCGCCGTCTCCGGATTCCAGGGCGGTCATCAGGGACCCGACCGCGCTGACGCGCTCCCAAATGCCGCCGGACGCAGCCGGCTTTCCTTCCGCATAGACTTCGAGCAAGTGGCTGATCGGCAGGGCGCCGGCGGCCGCGAGGCGCTCGGCAGCTCGAAGTCGCGCCTTCCATCCGGTTGTGCTGGAAAGATCCGCAACAGCGAAGGCAACCGGCAAATGCTCGGTCGGGATGCGTTCGCCGACGGCCTCGAACAGCCGGAACTGAAGCGGCGACGGGAGCCGTGGCGGTGCAGGAAGCGGGTCGCCTTCGAAGAGTTCGGGATCAAGAAAGTGCAGCAGAAGCACTTCTTCTTCGGGCGTCAGGATTCCAAGCGCTTCCGCGTTTCCGAGCGTGAGCGCTGCAACATCCCAGTTTCCGAGCCGGGCAAGGCAAAAGATGCGTGCCGGATAGGTCGGCGAAATGTCCGGCGCGTTCTCGATGATGCGGCAGGCCTCGGTCTCGGTTCCCGTCAGCAGGGCGATGTCGAAGGCGCGGCGAAACCGACGTGACTCTTCCGGACCGGCGCGGCGAATGATCTCGTCCGCTTCCTGCAAGTGGCCCATGGACAGGAGTCGGTCGATTCGCGCCAGAAAGAACCTGTCGTCGATGGCCGCGTCTATCGGCGGGTCAAACTTGCCGGTCAGCACGTCACGCAGGAAGCGATTGAGCACAGGTGGCGCATTGCTGCCGTCGGGAAGGGTTGAGACGGCACGGGCAAGATCGGCGGCCGAACTGCGACCCCAGAGGCCGGGCGCCAGTCCGAGCTGTTCCGCAGGTTGCAGGCCAACGCCGTCCGGCGTGTTCCCGTCGAGAGGCAGTACCGCGATTTCCGACGGCAGCGCGGCAAGCGGTGTCACGTCGTTCGGGGCAGGCTCGGCCTGTGGAGGTGCCACCGAGTTCGAAAGCCAGTCAATTGCCGAGAGCGGCTGGTCGCTTGCCCATG
>VXPN01000228.1 GCA_009839535.1 Boseongicola sp. SB0662_bin_57
GGCGGCGGCGGGCCCATGACGCAGCCCCCGCCAGGGCGTTCGGCGACGCTCGTCTCGGGGCTGCACTTCGACTACCGGCTCGACGGCGCGGGCGAGGCGCCGATCGAGGCGAACGGGTCGGTGTCGCTGTCCTGCCCGGCGGCGGGCTGCGCGGCGACGGACCTGCGGGAGATGGAGGGTTCCGACGGCACGGGGACGCGGGACGGCCTCGGGACGGTGACAGGCACGACCGGCGGGCCGCCGCTGAGGGCGGTCGTCCCCGGGGGCTCGGCGACGGTCCCGGAGGCGACGTTCACGCGCCACGGGCTCTGGGGCGTGCACGGCTGGGCGGCGGTGGAGATCGGGGCGGGCGACGTGTCGGCCACCGTCGACGGGCAGGCATGGAACGGCAGCTTCAGGGCGGCGCACGCCTGGACGGGCGGGGAGGCGACGGGAACGGACCCCGCCGGCACGGGGAGCGCGACATGGCGGGGCGTTGCCGAGGCGGCGGACGCGGCCACGTTCGCGCGCCTGCAGGGAGACGCGGAGCTCCGGATCGCGGATCTCTCCCAGCCCCTTGTCGACGTGGACCTCGACGACGGCGGCGACGGCGTGGCGCTGCGATGGACCGGCATCGCGCCCGCAGGCAGGACCTTCGCCAAGGGGACGGCCGGGACGGACCGCGTCGAGGGGCGTTTCCGTGGCCCCGGCCACGCGGAGGCCTGGGGCGTCTTCGACACCGGGGAACATGTCGGCGCGTTCGGGGCGAAGCGGCAGGGCCGGTGACGGAACGGCGCCGCCGCAGGCCGGGGACGCGCGCGTGACGGGGACCGGGGACGGCGTCCTGGCCTGGAAGGTGCTCAGGCGGGTTCCGGAATGCCGAGAGGCGTGGTCCGTGCACGGGACGGCGCACGGGCTCGAGCCGGGACCGTTCCGGATCCGGGTCCAGGCGGAGGCCGACCTGGAGGCCGCCCGGTTCGGGCTTCTCGCCTGGAAGGACCCGTGGGCGGAGGACGGCCCGGCCTCGCCCTTCTGGTGGCAGGTGGCGGGCGTCACCAGAAACGCAAACGGTTCAATGCCTTGCAGGTGCGCGTCCGGGATCCGAGTGGCACAACCGTCGTTCGCCGGGTGATGCCATCGCTGCTGCTGCGGGAGTCCGTGGAGGCCATCCTTTGGCCGGGCAATGCTTGCTCCCGTCCGGATTGCCGGCCATGATGGCCTGAAGGTCCCTGCCCTTGACCCCGCAGGTTGCATGAAGGGGCGATGCTCTTGCGCCGCCACCTGGGGACGAGCCCCGGTGCAGCGGCCCCGACGCGAGCCAGGATCGGAGGAGAGGCGATGAGCCAGACGTCGAAAGACCTGATCGCGAGCGTCGTGGCGGGCGCAGCCATCATGGCCGTGTTCGCCAGCTTCGAGCTGGTGGAGAACCTGTACGAACTGACCCGCGAACACGAAGACTGGGAACTCGACGAGATCGTGGCCTGCATCCCGGCGCTCGCCATCGTGGCGACATGGTTTGCCCTGCGGCGCTGGCGCGAGGGCGCGCGGCTGAACCGGTCCCTGAACGAGCAGGCGAAGGAGCTCGCTTCCGCGCTGGCCGAGCGCCGCGCGATGGAGGCCCAGCTTCGCGAAGGGTACAAGGTCGCGGCCATGGGAACGCTCGGCGGCGGTTTCGCGGACGAGCTTCGGCGCGTGCTGGCTCCGATCGGGAAGCTTGCCGAAGAGACGGGAGACCGCACCGCTCCCGCCGAGCGCGACGGGAGCCGGCTGGGGCGGATCGCGGAACTGGCCGACAAGGGTCTTGCCGTCGTCGATCGAATGGCGGCATTCGGTGACGGGGGCATGCGGGAAACCGAAGCGATGGTCGCGGCCGAAGGAGTGCGCGAGAGCTTCTCGCTCGCCAGGGACGAGATCGACCCCACCCTTGACCTGGTGTTCAGGATGGACGACGAGGGTTCGCGCATTCGCGTCAGCCGCTGGGAGCTCCACGAGGTCGCGGCGCAGCTCGTCGCCAACGCGGTGAGAGCCATGGGCGCGGCCGGACGGGTGGTGGTGAGCGTCGATCGGCCGGCCATCGATGCCCGGACGGCAGTGGCGCAAGGCCTCGCCGCCGGCACCTATGTCCGCGTCCTTGTCGCGGATGCGGGGCCGGGGATCCCGCCGGATCTCCGCACTCACGTGTTCGAGCCCTTCTTCACGACCAAGGGAGCGGGCGACGGCAAGGGCCTCGGGCTGACCATCGCGTACAACCTCGTGCGCGGGTGGAACGGCAACCTGACCGTGCTGACCGATCCCGGACATGGGGCGACCTTCCAGTTCCTGATTCCGGCCGACGACAGGGACCAAGGCCGTCGAGTGTCATAGGATCTTGCAGGCATGGCGACGATCATGGGCAACCGCTCGATCGCCGAAAAGATGCTGGTCCTGGGCATGATCGTTGCCACGCTTCCGGAGTTCCGGGCGGTGCAGGCTGGACGCTTGCCGGACGCGTCGACAGAGGCGTGGCTGAATTGGCCGGCGCATTCGGAATGCCTGAAATGATCGCCGGCAAGCTCCTTTTCCATCTTTGTGGGGCTTTGCATGCGGCGTGCGATCTCTCTCGACTTCTTCCGCCTCTTCCTTGCGGTCTTCATCGGCGCCGACGCGGCGAACGGGCGGTCGGCGGCATTGTCGCCAAGGCAGCCACGTCGGCGTTCGCTCTCTTCTTCTTCTCCGGCTTCGGCAAACGGCTGCGTCGGCTCCTTTCGCCTTGGGAGGATCGTTGAAGCCATGCGCAATTGCAGTCGTCAGTTTCGCCAGTCACCGTCATGCCACTCCACTTGCAGTTCCCGAGGCTCGACCGAAAACATGCAAGCGCTTGCACGTCCATGATGAGACAGAGAGGTCATTCGCTGCCTTTCGTCGACCTGGATGCGAACCGGAATGTTTGCCACTTGTTCGCCAATCTGAAAGCTGGCGGACATCAAGTTCAGATCGCCACACGCAATGAGTGTTTTTCAATGTTGATTTTGGTTGCGGGGGTAGGATTTGAACCTACGACCTTCAGGTTATGAGACTGATGCCACACCCAGGCAGTTGTATTTGGGAAGCGCACATCTCACGGAGGCAAGCAATCGGCGTCAATGTCAAGAACGCGCGCGTCATTGGCCCCTTGAGACGAGTCAACGGATCACGAAAATGCCTCCGGCGCGGATGCTTTCCTCTCCGCAACGAATGCTTCCAGTCCCTCCGCGATACCCGGGTCAATTGCTGGCTGTTCGTACCGCGCAAGCAGCGTCGCAACCCGCTCGGCCGCCAGTTCCTGAGTGTCACGCCCGCCCTCTTCCGCCCAGGTCTCGAACGGCTTGTAGTCGAGAAGATCGCTGCGCCAGAACGCCGTCTGAAAGTTCGCCTGGGTATGGGCGCATCCAAGATAATGCCCTCCCGGCCCAACCTCGCGCATCGCGTCCATGCCCTGACCGTTCTCCGACACGTCGATTCCGCGTGCCAGCCTGTGCAAGATGCCCAGCTGGTCGGCATCCATGACGAACTTCTCGAAACTCGCCACCAGACCGCCTTCCAGCCAGCCGGCGGCATGCAGCATGAAGTTCACGCCTGATAGAAGACCGATGTTGAGGCTGTTCGCACTTTCGTATGCCGCCTGTGCGTCGGGGAGCTTCGAACCGCAGAACGCTCCCGCCGAACGATAGGGCAGTTTCATCCTGCGCACGATCTGCCCCATGCCGAGCGTGACCTGCGCAGCTTCGGGCGTCCCGAAGGTCGGCGCCCCGGAATTCATGTCGATCGATGCCACGAACGTTCCCGCAATGACTGGCGCTCCCTTGCGGACAAGCTGGCTGTAGGCAACGCCCGCCAGCACTTCCGCCGTCACCTGCGCAAGCGTGCCAGCCACGGAAACCGGCGACATCGCGCCACCGACGATGAACGGCGAGACTATCGAGGCCTGGTTCGCCGATGCATAGACTTCCATGGCTCCCATCATCGTGCTGTCAAAGGTGAGCGGTGAGTTGACGTTGACAAGAGACGTCATCACCGTGTTTTCGGCGACGAACTCCCTGCCAAAGAGGATTTCGCACATTTCAACCGAATCCCGTGCCCGCTCCGGTTCCGTCACGGATCCCATGAACGGCTTGTCGGACAGCGTCATGTGGGCATGGAGCATGTCGAGAT
>VXPN01000080.1 GCA_009839535.1 Boseongicola sp. SB0662_bin_57
TCGTCCCAACGTTCACGTGCGGCTTCGTGCGGTCAAACTTTTCCTTCGCCATAGTCCTGTAGTCCCTAGCTGGGTTCAATTTCCGGAGCGCACCTATGGCATCGACCAGGGAAGATCAAGCGCCTGTTGCAGGCGACCGTGCGGCGCAGGACCGTGTTTGGAAGCACTTCAGGTGAAGCATTGGAAAAGAATTGCGTCACGCAGGATGTGAAGCTTGAATCTCTGGATCCGACGACGTGAACTGCAGGAACCTCGCCGGAAGGTTTCAATGCGCAGGAGTTCCGGCGTCATGCCCCACCAGGTCCGGCGCAGGCCCGAAGAACCTGCCAGGAAGAGGCCGCGGAGGTGCGCGCATCGTTCGGTTGCCGAATTCAATGCGGCCTTCATCTGCACGCAAAGCAGGAAGCCGAAGTCCTGCAAACGGGCCGGGTTCGCCGACGAGACCGCTGCGTCCATCAAGAGGCTCCGCCTCAAGACGAACGAGCCCGGCCTGGGCGAAGAGGTTTGAGGCCTGCTCGGGTTTCGGGAGACCAGGTCGCGCAATCCCTGCGCATGGCCGCCCCGAACGCCCGCAGGAACCAGGCACCGAACACGGCTCGCCCGAAAGGGCACGCCCGTGGCGACCAGCGCCGCGCCAAGACGGACGTTCTCGAATCTCCGTCAGCCCGCCAAACAGACCGGTTGCCAACGATGGGGACGGTCGAACGCGAAAAATGGGGCAACATCGACGGGGCCGTGCTTGTTGCCCGAGAGAGTGCATGACGCAAGGAGTCGGCTCTAGTCCACACTCCCGGCAGGGTCTTCAGAACCTGCCATCCCGCCAAGTCTTCGCATCCGGCAATGGCACGACGATTCGATCCGCGTGTCGCTCCGGGCAAGGGCGGCGGTCAGCAGCGGGGAAAGCTCCTCCGCCTCCCGGTGTCGGCCAAGGCGCTGCAGGCACTCGTGGTAGCCGTGCAGGGCCCAGACGTTATCGCGATTCTGCAGGCAGCGCCTGCCTTCGCCGTCGAGGCCAAGATCCTTGCGGTAGACCGTCTCGGCCTCCTCAAGCTGCCCGTCTTCCAGGAGCAGGGCGCCCAGGGCGTGACGTGGCGGATGCATCCACGGCCAAGGCTCGCTGTAGGCCAGGTGGTCGCTGCGATGCATCGCCTCCCGGAGGTGGGCAAAGCCGGATTCGCGCGCACCCCGGTGATAGGCCATTTCCCCGCAAAGCATTGCCCGGGCAATCGCCATGATGTCCCGTGCCGCATTGTTGAAGTACAGGCGGGTTTCCGAAAGCTCGGCCGTGCCTGCTTCGAGGCTCGCGAGCGCGCGTTCCGCGGCCTCGAATTCGCCAAGTGCTGCATGGGCGACGCCCTTGGCGTAGTGACGCATCAGCGTCGTCACGAGGTAGAGCTCGGGATGCGCAGGCATGGGAGCGTCCACGATTTCGCGCCACTGCCCGAAACGAACCGGCACATGCACTGTCGAGGAGCAGTAGGCGTCGAGTGTCGCAACAAGGTGCGGGCGGTCCTGGCGAAGCAGATCCGGAGTCACGATCCGGGCAATTCCCTGTGCCGCCTCCTGGGCGCCGCGAAGGTCTCCCAGCATCATCGCCGCATCCATCATGGCGTGGAAATCATGACAGCGCGCGGCGGTATAGAAGTTGAAAGGCCCCACGCGGCGTGCGTACTTGGCGTCCGCGCGCACCGCTTTGCGGCTCACCGTCAGGGCGTCTGCGTAACGTCCGCACTGGAGGTAGATGTGGCAAGGCATGTGGTTGAGATGACCGTTGTCGGGCGAGAGCCGGTGCAGATCGTCGGCCGCGGCCTGCGCACGCTCGGGAATCCGCGACATCTCCATGACGTGGATGTACATGTGGAGCATGCCGGGATGCGGCGCTCGCCCGGACTCGCTGCGTGCCCGCATGGCGGTTTCCAGCACGTCTCGCGCCTCTTCAGTGTCGGCGCCATTGGCGGGCTCTCCGGTCTCCGGGTCCCAGAGGCGCCACGGCGTGCGAGTGATCAGGGCCTCCGCGAACAGGCTGGCCACGTCGGCGTCGTCTGGAAAGCGGTGATGCACCTCCCGCATGCCGGCGGCAAAGTCGTCGTCCCAGCGGGAAAACTCGTCCGTCGAAACCACGGCGTTGCGCTGGTAGCGGGCCGGAAGGGCCTCGATCAGCGCGCGTTCGACCGGACAGGCGCCGTCGCGTCGCTCCATTGCCGCCTGGGTCGCGGCGAAGCACGTGCCGACTGCCTCCCGGGCTTCCATCTCGCTCATCCAGCACCAGGGGAGGTTGATGAAGGGTCCGGCGGCGTAGGCTTCCCCCCAGAATGCAATTGCACAGTCCGGGTCAGCCCGCTGCGCCTCGCGAAAGCAGGACACTGCCTCCTCGTGGTTGAAGCCGTAGAGCCACAAGAGGCCGCGGTCGAACCAGAGCTGTGCCTCAGGATTGCGCGTGGCAATCGGCCGAGCGTACCTGCCAAGATCGAATTCGTACTCCATCGCTTCCGTCCCCGTGCCGCCGCCCGAAGGTATCCCGAAACCCGCGCAGCACATCATGCTTCCGATCCGCACACCGACGCCATGGCGAGAACCTGGCCGTCAAGCGGGTTGTCCAACGGGAAAGTCGCCGCCGCAGCGGCGCCGAGCAGCATGCTATCGAGGAAATCGCGCGTCTCAGGCTTCATTGCGGCGTTTTGGGGTTCAAAGACGCACTGCCGGTTCATTTCAGGCTCCCTGCCGCGGTCCTCGTTGCATCCGTTGCGGCGAGGCGCCTGCCAGAGTGCCGGGTCAGCAACTCCGGCGCCCGGAGCCTGCCGGGCGGGCTTCCCGCCCTGTCCGTATTCCTGACCTCCCAATCCTGAATTCGCATCAGGCCTCTTCGCTCACGCCGGGTTCGTTGAAGGGCAGCGTGTGCGGAAATCCACGGACTTTGTCGCAAGCGATTGTCGATCCGGAAACCAAGCGGCGGCTATTGCAGCCATTCCGGCAGCTTGCTTGCAGCAATGCCGGTTCTGGCGGTGGCGGCACAGTCCGACAGGCTGCCGAACCGCACGTTCCTGCCGCTGAGGCCCGGCGCGTAATGCGCATACTTGCCTGAATTGGTCATCAAGGTCCTTGCGTCCTTCGGAAAGACAGGCTCGATGATTGAACACCAGCACAGGTCCGGGACGAGGCGCACCCCGGACGCTTCCAGACGGGCGACCAACCCCTCGGCCTTCGCCCGCGAGAGGACCTCACGACCCAGGGTCACGATGACCGACGTGCCGGGATGCCTTGCCTGGCCTGACATCAAGGCAGCGAACCGCCTTGTTTCCTCAAGCGAGAGATGCGGACTTCCGAGAGCCACGAGATCCACGCGCGCCGGACCGGAATTGAACCGCTCCCACGCCGCAGCCAGGTCGGCCACCGTCATGCGAGCCTGCGCCGCCTTGGGGGCGGGAGCCAGGTCGCCTTCCGGTGTCACCCCTGCGACATGCAACAATGGCGCCGCCGAGGTCGTCCCGAAGGCGGCACACATGGCGCGAAGGTCGTCACGGCTTGGCGCGGCATGCTCCAGTCCGGTCAGGAGCGGAACGCGGTCGGGGGCCAGACGTCCGGCGACCCACCCGACCAGCGGCCAGAGCGCATCGTCGTGGTTGCCTGGCAGCTCGACCTCGATCACCATGCGCGGCCGCCGGTTCCCTGACAGATAGACCCCGGTTTCCGGCGCCCGACCGGTCAGGGCAATGAAGAGATCAAGGTAGTCAGGGTGCTTGGCCGTCCGCGCGCCGAGGACGCTGTTGGCAAAAATGACGGCGTTCGATTCCGACCAGCCGATGTTCTCGCCCACTTGCGGGACGTCGTCGGCCAGATAGGGCGCGCACGTGAAGGTCGGGCGCGCACCCATCCTGACATAGGCGTCCGCGAGCCGACTGGCCGCCTGCCCGAAATCGTGCGGCACGTCGTGTTCGGTCCAGTTCTCGCGATCAACGGAAATCGCGTTCATCGTGGTCGGAATGGCGACCCTGGCCCCCATCCCGGCAATCGTTTCAGCAAAGGCGAGGTTGGCGGAATGGGAATGAATGCAGCCGTCAATGTGGCCTCTCGACACGTCGATCAACCGCTTCGCGCCCTGCGACGCAGCCATGGCGCAGACCACCTCCATGGCAAGCGCG
>VXPN01000283.1 GCA_009839535.1 Boseongicola sp. SB0662_bin_57
ATTCGAATATAAGGAGGCTCGGAAACTTTGTCAACCTTTCTTTGTAATCCCCTATGAATTGCCCATCGCCGTTGACTGGCCCCCGTCTGGCGCGGCGGGCTGGGCTAGTGTTCCGAGCAAGGACTGTCCCTGGACGATCGCGCCCGAGGAACTGTTCTGTACGGAAAGCAAGGAAGACCTCGACGGCCGTGGATGGTTCGGACAGCAACTCGTTATGTTCGAGCAGCGCGGCATCACCCTGAAAGACGTGATCCGGATGGTGGCCACGTTCGAGGGCGTCCACTCCCTCAATGCGTCGTGATTGCTCCAGTCCGCCGGTCAGGAGATCTGGGGACCCATCAGGAACCCGGAGCGCCACCTCGTGTACAACATCACTGTCTTCGGCATGAAATACACGCACATCGTCGTCATCGAGTGCACCCTCTATCTCCACGAGATGCTGGTGAAGGCCGGCCTCGTCCCAAGACCCCGGGACGAGAGGTGGTGGCTCAGACCCTCGCTGGGAACGACCGACCCGAAGAACCTCTTTTCCGAAAGTCAGGACTGGCTGGGTTTTGCCGGAGGCATGATTCTGTCCTTCGGCACGGCGGGGAGGCACGTTTGCTCACGGAGTTCAGGCGGTCGGCAAGTGGGCAGGGCCTAGCCTGAACAGGACCAAGCCTCTACGGGATGTTCCGTGTCGGGCAGAAGCAGGGAAAGTTCCCGTGCATCTCCACCCACACGGCTGGACGACGTCATTCATGCACAAGGCCGACTGTCGGAGTGGGCCATGGCCGCAAGCTTCGCTCCCAGCCAGATCGTGAACGCATTGTCCACCGGGGCGGCGTGGCTGATGAAGAGAGCTTCGCGCGGATTGATCCCTGGTTCCGGTCGTTTGCTTGGGAGCTGCGAAGTCACGGGGCGACTTCCAGATGCCATAACGCAACCTCTTTGCGGGTAAGCACGGCCTGCAGGAAGGAGCGCAGATCATTGATGACTTGGGCGAATGAAGCGGGTGCTACCTCAAGGCGGTCGCGTGCGAGGAAGGCCCGCCACTGGGATTCTCTGTCAAGGGCAAAGCTATCGTCGAGGCCGATAGGCACTTGTTGCGGCAAAGGGGTTCGTCGTCGCTCAAAGGTCCGACGGATGGCCTCCGCCACTTCGTCGCCTTCGAATGCGAATGTCTGCGTTATCGTCCAAGGGTCGTGGAAGTCCTTCTTGCGGGTGTTCCCGATACCGAGCGAGATGATCGCTTCAGTCCTTTCGGCGACGACGGTTTCCGGCGGATACGCGCGCAGGATGGGTGCCGGCGCGTCGAGGAGGGCGGGGACGCTGGACGCGGTCGAGGCGGTGCGCGAGAGTGCGCGAACCGCTTTGGAGGGAAAGGATCCGGGCGAGATCGCGGCGCGCGACCTGACTGCACGGTACCGCGCACCGTTCGCACGTTCGGTGGTCGCAGGAATTTTGAACTCGGCGCAACTTGCGGCACGTCTCAGGGTGGACCATCGCTCATCGATCCTCCGGAACCGTTGCCACCGGCCTTCTCCGGCCTCGTGGCGAAACGCGACATGACCAGCCTTCCCGTGCGGTCGGCAAGATCGTCCAGCCATTCGGGACGATGGACGTCGGTCAGCGGCCGGCCCATGCGGGACGCATGCTGTCCCAGGGAGGCGATTTCGCGGGCGATTTCGCAGCGCATGTCTTCGGTCAGGGTCGAGAGTGCCTGGTCAAGCGCCGACGGATCCCGTTCGTGCGCCGTGCAGATGTCGTAGAAATCCCGGGAGACGAAATCGCCGTTGTTGTACATCCGGAGTCTCAGTTTCCGTCCGAGGATTTCGGCCGTCGGTTCGAGAAGGATCCCGAACCGGCCCTCCTGGTGTGCCGGCTCCGCCGGAGACCGCAGGAGCGGTGGTGTGGTGGAGATGCTGAATTCTCCGTCGACGCATATTCCGGACAGCCAGCCACGGCCATGCAGGACATCCGTGACAGCTGC
The DNA here is from genome assembly GCA_009839535.1 of Boseongicola sp. SB0662_bin_57. Taxonomy (GTDB): domain Bacteria; phylum Pseudomonadota; class Alphaproteobacteria; order Rhodobacterales; family Rhodobacteraceae; genus JAJEFO01. Next base: position 1,973 of record VXPN01000283.1, read on the forward strand.
TGCCCTCAACAGATCGACCATCCGTCCGGATGCCCTTTCGAAGGCAGGTGGCGAAACCGTCAGGTCGATGTCCGTGCTCCGGCGGTGCCGCCATCGTGCGGCGAGCGCGGTTCCGCCGCCAATGGCGATGTCCTCGCGGTCCAGCACTTGCAGCAACGGCGGCGCGACCTGTACGAGAATCGCGTCTGCCGGAGGGAGGATCTCGAATTCGCTCACGTCGCGCTTCGCGCCGGCGGCTGTTCGCCCGGGACTTCGTCCTTCCATCCTTCCGGCTTTTGCGCGAACTGGTTCAGCCACCTGGACAGGGCGCCGCGCCTCGTGCCGGACTCCAGGGTCGCGCGGGCGATGTGCCGGATGCTGAGAGCGTCCCTGCGGCGCAACTGCGGATAGGTCTCCTCGCGGATGTCGCAGAGCAGTTCCGCCATCCAGGCCCGTTCCTCGTCGTTCTTCATGCCGTCCCTGAACCAGGCGAACAGTTCCGCCCCGGAAGGGCGCCCCGTGTATCCGGCCAGGTGCTTGCCGGAAAGGTGCGACAGCAGCCGGTGCTCCGGGTCCGGCTCCCGGAGGACGCGCATGGCCGGAACGTTGTTGAACCATTTCAGCGGCATCGGCGGGTAGCGGAAGCGTTTCTCGACCGGGTTGCCTTCGTCCCTGGGCACGGCGAGGCCCTTGCCGCATATCAGGGCGGAGGTGCGCCCGATGCCGGATGCCACGGGGTCGCGGACGATCCTTTCGGTCTGCCAGTGCCAACGCGCATGGATGTCCTCGCGCGTCGGCGCGCGGTCGGTTCGCCATGCCCCTTCGCAGCGGTCAAGGCGACGGAACTCGTCACGCACGGCCTCGATGTCAAGCGGCGGCATTGCCTTTTCCCTCTTTCGGACAGGCATGATCGTCGGGTTGCCATCAGGCGTCAAGGTCCGCGACGCCTGGACGCTGGAAAGGCACGAACAGACGCCGGGGAACCCGGAGGCGCCTCCCCGTCGCCCTGAACGCCCGTGCGCTCCCCTCTTTCGGTGCGCCGCCGCCGCGGCGGAAACGCGCCCGCAGCGGGAGCGAGGAGGTGCCAAGGCAGCTATTCACGCGCTTGCGCGTGGCGTTCATGATGACTGGCGACGCTCACGGAGCGGCTGAAAAGCAGGCCCTGTGCAGACCTGATGAAGGAGCAGGTCATTGACGTCTCTCGGAATGAGGACCGTCCCCACCATGGGCGCGCCGTGGCAGGAACAACGGCGCCTGGAAGGCGAGGCAGTTCGCCAATCCCGCCGCGCTGGAGTCTGCCGGGACGATGCCCGAGTCCATGCGGGTGCGGGCAGGACGCTGGAACGGGCTGACTTCCAAGGTGGCCTTGGGCGCCAGCCGATGAAGGCACTCCTCTCCTCCTTGAACAGCACTGGCCCGGTTGCCGTATCCAACCTTTCCCGCCGGGAGTGGCAGCTTACGTGCTCGCCGTTGTCTCGTCTTCAGAAAGGCGCTCTTTCATCCAGTGGAGGAAGACTGCGCCTTCGGACGAAATCTTTCTGGGTTCCATGTGCCAGGGAGCGCGCCATTGGCGCTGCGCCTCGTCAAGATCCGGATGCGACGGGACGGGATGCTTCGGGGCGACTTGGCGGCATCTCCGCACCAGGGCAGGCCGCAAAGGAATGCCAGTGAAGCGATCTGGTACGGAAGGATGCCGGATTTCATCGACGTGCCATCGGAATGTCGGCCAATGCAGCCGGTCAATGTCACCCAAGCCAGCCACCCGATTTCAGCATGGGGGCCACCCGGCGCGAAGCGGCGCGATTAGGCCGTGTTCGGCAAGCTTGTCTCCTCTTCTGTTCCCGGAAACCGCGGATTGCGCAGTCGCTCAGCCGAGGCCGTCCAGCGCCTGTGAAATCGCCGCACCGATCCTCTCCGCCGCGTTTTGGGGAAGGGCTGGTCGTCCAGATCGAAACCCGCGACTCCACGTACGCCGGCAGCGCATCTTTTTTCGGATTGCGAGCGGTACTGATGCAATTGGCGGGTGAATGGACTGTCCTGGGCGGGTTGCATCCAGTCGGCCCCGGTCCGCAACCGGGCGGGGGCAGGGATGCGGCCTGGAGACCGCCCCAATCATTTCGTGGTTTTGTGGGTAAGCGATTAAAGCACGACGTTTCGCCCGTGGCTTGATTTCGTCCGCCCTCGC
>VXPN01000210.1 GCA_009839535.1 Boseongicola sp. SB0662_bin_57
AGGTCGGTCGCCGGATTCTCGGCCACGGGCTGGTCCCGATCATCGAGCCGGAAGTCACCATCACGATCGCGGACAAGGCCGCCGCCGAGGAAATCCTGCGCGACAAGATCATGAAGGGTCTGGACGCCCTTGATCAGGAGGTCATGCTGAAGCTGTCGCTGCCCAGCGAAGAGAATTTCTATGCGCCCTGCATAGCGCACCCGAACTGCATGCGCGTGGTCGCGCTTTCGGGCGGCTATTCCAGGGAGGAGGCCAACCGACGCCTCGCGGCAAATTCCGGGATGATCGCAAGCTTCAGCCGCGCCTTGACCGAAGGCCTGTCCGATGCCCAGTCAGACGACGAATTCAACGTCACTTTGGCAGGAACGATCTCGTCCATCTACGAGGCCTCGATTTCCTGACCTGCGGCGATTCATTCGGATCGCCCAGCGTCGGCTGAAGCATGTCCACGTCAAGGGAATCTCCAGCGATTGCCAAGGGCATTGGAGCCTGACTCGGTGAGCGCATCGAGTTCAGGAGGACGGCAGTGTTGCCAGGAACCTGCGCGATCAGGACATTGCCCTTGGCAAGCGACGAAGAATGCTCGTCTCCGGCAGTAGGCTTCAGTCCAGTTCACGCGATGCCGCCGCCATCGCTGTCGACCAACGTAGCGGCCCGACCCCGGACACTTCTTCTGTTCATTGGCCTCGGCTTCCCACCTGGGCCTTCAGGGCATCTCCAAGAAACCTGGCAAACGGCACGATATCCTCCCGAACGCTCGCCGCCTCGAGCGCATCCATGTAGGCGTGCCGATCATCGACCTTGATCACGGTCCAAGGCCACCCGGCCGCAGCCAGCATCACGTTCATCAGGAACCGTGCCATACGCCCGTTCCCGTCACGGAATGGATGGATGCAAACGAAGATGAAGTGGCCCAGAGCGACACGGGCCATTGGATCGGTTTCCTCCTTGAGCAGTTCGAAAAAGACCGGCATGCAATCGCGGACCGCCTCGACGCTCATGGGCACATGCCGGGAGTCTCGGATGTAAACCGGCCCGTTTCTGTAGCCGGCAAGTTGCGCTGCGTTCAGAATGCCTGCGGCCACGGATGGTGCGAACAGTGCGCGGTACCATGCAGTCAGATCGCGCTCCACGGTCTCGCCCGGGCCCTGTCCCTCCAAAACGGCCCGCGCACTCTCGCGCACCACCTGGAACGCTTCCCAGTATCCCCGCGCAGCGAGCGCATCTTTCATTGCGCGATCTTCCTTGACGGCATCAGGATTCCAGTCTCCAGAGCGGACTTTCTCGATCATTTCGGGTGACACCCGATATCCCTCGATCGAAAGCGAGTGATAGGCATCCGCGACGTAGATCTCGTCCACGGCGGCGAGGTAGGCCTCGCCATCGTCTGTCATGGGTCGGGCGGCGGGGACACGCCCAATCACTTCCTTGCGCATGGCGACCCACTTCAATCGAATGCGATGCACATGCGGTGACGTTGTCCGACCGGCATTCAGGAAATTTACGCTTTCTGCAAAGGGATCGAATTCCCGGACATCGTGCGAGGCTGCCTTCATCGTCGAAAGGACTTCGTCGGCGATGAGAGGATTTCCGATGTTGCGGAACGCCCCTGCCAACCGCCCTGCGGCGCGCGTGTGTCCACCTTCGAGAAGTCGTGCCAAGAGCGCGGATGCGTCCGGCATTGACGCCAGAAGCGTCCGTGCGTCCGTCGCGTTTGCCGTGAAGAAGCTCTCGGGCACGAGGGTCAGCGCCTCTTCAACCGAGAAAAGACGAAGTCCTTCCTTGACGACGAGCTCGTCTCCGTACGCGACGGTCGCACGGGTTTCGAAGATGCACGTGTTGTACGGGAAATCCGTCTTCTTGTTGCCGGCTTTCGGCGCCCGGACGAGCAGTTGCACCGGGACCGTGGTGTCACCGGCATGCAACTTCAAGGACTGCTCGGGCGACAAAGACCTGTCTTCACCAAAACGCTCCGAAAGATACTGGGCGAAGAATCTTAAGGTTAGTGACGCTCGCAGAGCGTCACTAACCTTAAGAATTTCGCTGCATTGCAAAACCACTAACGTAGCGACCTGAACCTGGATTGCCATCTGGCCTTGCAATCAGTTCGCAGCGGTCTTGACCCAGACAACCAAATTTCCTATAGTTTCTACAGGAGGTCGTCAACATGCCTGGAAAGACGGTTTCGTCCCATTTCGACGAGGATCTGGTTTCCTTGCTTGAGGATGTGAGCAAGGCAGACGGGCATGCACCGTCCCGGATCGTAAGCACCGGCGCAAGGACTTTTCTTTCGATGTCCCCCCCTGCAAGGCGGGTGGCGATCAGGATGGAAGGCGCTGCCACGCAAGGGGAGCGCGACTTCCTGGCCCGTTTCGTAAGCCGTGCGGCACTTCTTGCCTACCAGGCCATCCTGGAGGAACGGAACCTTGACCGGATCCGTGAGACCGAAAGGCATGAAGGAACGAACACGGCCCTCTGTTCAGAGGAGGACATCGAAGCGGAAGCGGCCCGTCTGTGCTCGATGTAACGTTCAGGCTTTGTCTGGACATTAACGTCCTCTTTGCAGACCTCCGAGGCAAGGCGCGGCGTCTGCGTCCGACGGCCTGTTCCGACTTGGTCAGCCATGCAACGACGGGCAGGTTTCCGGGCGGTGCAACGCAACTGATCATCTCGGTACCGATGATCGAGCAGTGGGAAAGCGTTCTGCAAAGGCATTTCGGCTACAACCGCTCCGACGCCTCTGAGGCAGCTTGGCTGCTCCATGACATTGCCAGGGAAGGACCACTTCCCTTCTCGACACTCGTCGTCGTTGGCTCGGACTTCGTTCCGTTTGCCTCCGAGCAGGAAGCCGAGGCTGCCGCAAGGGGCCGGGCGTCCCGCGCAGCCGGCGAAGAGGCGGGAAGGATCTTCGACGAAATCGAAGACGACCGGCATGTCCTGCTGACGGCGGTCGCTGGAAAGGCTGACATCCTGGTCACAACAAACATGCGGGATTTCCGACGGGGAAAGTTACTGGAATTCGATCGTGCGGACATGTTCGTCGTTCCGGCACCCGATCATCATCTCGTCGTCGGAACACCTGGATTTGCCGCGCACTGGTTGCGGCAAGGCATCATTCCTAATTGGAACCTGGTGTCATCCCGTGGCGACGAATTTCAACTGAAACCGAAAGGGCTCGAAGGATCTTGAGGCAGCCCATGCCGTTGCCGGGACGGCGGAAGGTACAGAACGGAAATTCGCCCTGAAACGGGACGGCCGAGACCACTGATTCCCCCCCTTTCAGAAGTGCACCGGCACCACGCCCTGCCAGAGATGGCTCGAAGTTCCAAACAAGTGCGCCCACTACCTGCCCAAGCCAATTGCTCAACGAGGGCCGGAGCGCCGTCTCTGGCGGCACCGGCGCATCGCTTCGCGACGTGGCGGCCCTGCCACGCGCTCAACAAAGGCCAGAGTCCAATCTCCGGCGACGCTCGACGGCGCTCTGAAATTCCCGCATGGTCTTTGCGGTTGCCCAACAAGGGCCGGAACGCAAACCCAGGCGAGACGAGGAACAAGGAAATTCTGCAAAGGCGATCTTCGAAATTCACCGCATGTAGTGTACCTAACCTTCCTGGAAACTTGGATCGCACTGGTGCGGGTTTGCCCAGACCAGAACCTATTCAGTTGGGAATCTGGTCCAGCAGTCTGGCAATGAGACAGGAAAGCAGGGAGAACGTCCATGAGTGACAACGCGACCCGCCACCGCCACAGGATGAAGAAGATCAAGGCGGCGCGCGACCGGATGATGGAAACGAAGACCAGGGAAAAGGGCCTGATCATCGTCCATACGGGGCCGGGCAAGGGCAAGTCGTCGTCCGGGTTCGGCATGCTCGTCCGCTGCATTGCGCATGGAATGCCTGCTGCCGTGATCCAGTTCATCAAGGGCGCCTGGGGCACGGGAGAACGCGACTTCTTCGCCGACCACTTTGCCGACAAGGTGACCTGGGTGACCAGCGGGGAAGGCTTCACCTGGGAAACACAGGATCGCGAACGCGACATCGCCGCAGCGCAGGCGGGCTGGACAGCGGCCAAGGCCCTGATCCGCGACCCTGAAGTCCGCTTCGTGCTCCTGGACGAAATCAACATCGCGCTCCGCT
>VXPN01000273.1 GCA_009839535.1 Boseongicola sp. SB0662_bin_57
AGACCGAGCGAAGAATGGATTCAACGGCGGACGCGTTGACAGGATGGCCGGCAAACGCACCGTTCAGGTCGACGAGATGGAGCCATTCGGCGCCAGCTGCCTCGAATGTCGCCGCTTGCGCACCTGGATCGTCATTGAATTCCGTGGCTGCGCTCATGTCGCCCTTGAGCAGTCGGACGCAAAGGCCGTCTTTCAGGTCGATGGCAGGGTAAAGGATCATGAAAGTGTTCCGGTTTCGACGATTCCTCTTGCCCGGTGCAGGTGGTCGGGGCAAGCGGCTTTGGTGCCATGCGCTCCGCCATGGCCGCCGTTCTGGCCGCTGAGACAGTCATGTCGGAATGGAAGCGGGCCGCTGGCGTGGCAATGGTGCTGCCGGAGAGATTTGAACTCTCGACCTCTCCCTTACCAAGGGAGTGCTCTACCCCTGAGCTACGGCAGCGCCAGTCGACGAATGCGCGCGGGATAATGGCAATCGCAGTCCCGCGCAAGCCTGATCTGGACGGTCATTTGCGGCTGAGATAAGCAGTCTGGATGGGCGAGAAGGCACCTTCCGGAAGCGAGCGCAGGCGGGTTGAAGCCCGAGCGGACCGTCTGAAGGCGGCGCTCAGGGCCAATCTGAAGAGGCGCAAGGCCCAGGCACGGGCACGGAAGGACAAGGCGAAGACCGAGGGGCAGGCAGAATAATGGATTCCATACTCGTTACAGGAGGCGTCAGGCTCAACGGCCAGATTCCGATCGCGGGCGCAAAGAACTCGTGCCTGGCATTGATGCCGGCGACATTGCTGACCGAAGACCCCCTTGTCTTGATGAACGCGCCGCGCCTGTCGGACATAGACGCGATGAGCCTTCTGCTGCGATCCCTGGGAGTGCATGTCCAGGCTTCCGAAGATGGCAAGGTCATCACCATGTCTTCCAGCGGCCCGGTTTCCACGAGGGCGGAGTATGACATCGTGCGGAAAATGCGCGCGTCGAACCTTGTGCTTGGCCCGCTTCTTGCGCGCGAGGGTCAGGCAACGGTTTCCTTGCCCGGGGGATGCGCCATCGGAGCGCGCCCGATGGATGTGCACGTCGCTGCGCTTGAGGCCCTGGGCGCAAGAATCGAGCTGAAGGAAGGATATCTGCACGCAACGGCACCAACGGGACTGAAGGGCGCGAAGCTGACGCTCAGGATCGCGAGCGTCGGCGCGACCGAAAATGTCCTGATGGCCGCGACGCTGGCCAAGGGCACGACGGTCATCGAAAACGCGGCCTGCGAGCCCGAGATCGTGGATCTGGCAGAATGCCTGGTGGCGATGGGGGCGCGGATCGAGGGTGCGGGCACGTCGACCATCACCATTGAAGGCGCAAGCCGGCTGGGAGGGGCCAGGCACACGGTGATTGCCGACCGGATTGAGCTGGGGACCTACATGATGGCCCCTGCAATCTGCGGTGGCGACGTGGAGTGCCTCGGGGGGCGGATGGAGCTTGTCAGGACGGTCGCGGAAAGGCTCGACGAGGCTGGCGTATCGGTCGAGGAAACGGGGCGAGGGATCAGGGTTGCACGCGGAAACGATCGCATCCGCCCGATCGACGTCAAGACCGCGCCGTATCCCGGGTTTCCGACCGACCTGCAGGCGCAGATGATGGCGCTGCTGTGCATCGCGGATGGCGTGAGCAGGCTCGAAGAGACAATCTTCGAAAACCGTTTCATGCATGCGCCGGAGTTGATGCGCATGGGCGCTGACATTGACGTGCGAGGCGGGACGGCGACGGTTACAGGGGTCGAACGCCTGAAAGGCGCTCCTGTCATGGCAACGGATCTTCGCGCTTCGGTGTCGCTGATCCTGGCCGGTCTTGGAGCCGAGTGCGAGACTGTGGTCAACCGTGTCTACCACCTTGACCGGGGGTACGAGCACGTGGAAGAGAAGCTGGGTTCGGTGGGCGCGAAGATCGAGAGGATCCAGAATTGACGGCGAGCGCCGCGCGTGTCCAAGGAGGTTCGGAACGGCCGCTGAGGCTGCGTGCGGATGACGTCGAGGATCTGCAGGTCCTGTCCGCACTTGCCCAGGATGCGGTCCTGTCGGCCAGCGAGATGACCTGGGACCGCAAGAGGCGGCGATTTGCGTGCCTGATCAATCGTTTTCGCTGGGAAGCCGTGCAGGAGAGCGAGCAACGCGACCTGCATCTGGAGCGTGTGCAGGCCGTTCTCGCGGTGGACGACGTGGTCGCGGTCAGGCGGCAGGGGCCGGCACCGGAAGTTTCGCAGGACATCGTGCTGTCCCTGTTGATGCTCAGCTTCCGGCCTGACGGGGATGGGACGGGTCGCGTCGTGCTTACGTTTGCGGGTGACGCGGCAGTCGAGATTGAGGTCGAGGCAATCAACGTCACGTTGCAGGATGTCACATGCACGTATGAGGCGCCCTCTCAACGAACGCCCGAGCACCCGGAGTGACATCGGCTGGAGCGCTCCTTTGCATGCAGCTATGAGTCGGCAAGAGGTCTTCAATGGCACATTTCCTGAACACGACGGATCCGGAGTTCGAGAGCAGGTTTCGGACGCTCCTCGCCTTGAAGCGCGAGGACGCGCCGGACGTGAATCAGACGGTGGCAAGGATCATTGCCGACGTGCGTGCGCGTGGTGACAAGGCCTTGGTGGAACTCACTGCAAAGTATGATGATCTGGAGCTGGAGCCGGACGAATTCACCGTTTCCGAGGAGGAAGTCGAGGCTGCGGTTTCGCGGATCGGTTCGCGCGAGCTCGAGGCGCTGCAACTCGCTGCATCGCGCATCCGTGCGTATCACGAGCGGCAGCGACCGGAAGATGCGCTTTGGACCGACGAAACCGGCGCAACGCTCGGCTGGCGCTGGTCGCCCGTGAAATCGGCGGGACTCTACGTGCCGGGCGGGCAGGCGAGCTATCCGTCGTCGGTCCTGATGAATGCCATCCCGGCGCAGGTCGCTGGTGTCGAGCGTCTGGTCATGACCGTGCCGGCGCCGCACGGAAAACTCAGCCCGCTGGTGCTCATGGCCGCAAGGCTGTCCGGCATCGATACGATCCACAGGCTCGGGGGCGCCCAGGCCGTTGCCGCCCTTGCCTATGGAACGGAAACCGTCATGCCCGTCGACAAGATCACCGGGCCTGGCAACGCTTACGTGGCTGCGGCAAAGCGGCAGGTCTTCGGGCAGGTCGGCATCGACATGATTGCAGGCCCGTCGGAGATCCTCGTCATCGCGGACAAGTCGAATGACCCAAACTGGATCGCGCTCGACCTGCTGAGCCAGGCGGAGCATGACGAAAGTGCGCAGGCCATCCTGATAACGACCGACCCAACGCTGGCCGAACTGGTGCTCGAATCGATCGAGGAGCATCTGAAGCTGCTCGACAGGCGCGACATCGCGGCCGCGAGCTGGGAGCGAAACGGTGCAGTCATTCTGGTGCAGGACCTGGGAGAGGCGGCTGCATTGGCAGATGACATTGCCCCGGAGCATCTGGAACTCTGCGTCAGCGACCCTGAGCCATTGATCCCGAACATAAGGCACGCCGGGGCGATCTTTCTCGGCGCGTGGACGCCCGAGGCGATCGGCGACTATGTCGGAGGTCCCAACCACGTCTTGCCGACCGCACGGACGTCACGGTTTTCGTCCGGCCTGTCGGTCCTCGACTTCATGAAACGCACGACGCTGGCGCAGATGACTCCCGAGGCCCTTCGGGAGATCGGTCCTGCGGCGGTGACGCTCGCGGAAAGCGAGCGGCTTCAGGCGCATGGGTTGAGCGTCAGTTCCAGGCTGGACCGGTTGAACCGATAGCGCGGCAGGGTTCACCGGGCGGACGGGATTCCCGCTTTCCCGAAGGCCTGGTGGCGGACCATCGCCTGCCAGTCGCTGGTCGTGCGGGGCTCGTCGTTGCCGCACGAGACTCCGCGACTGCCAAAGTGCCACGATGTCGCATGAAGATCCGAACCGGTCGGCATGACCGGTGCACCTGGCGGGCTGCCGCAGTGCGCGCTTTGCCTGCCAGACTTGGCGGCGGCCGCTTGGTGCGATTGCCGTTCCCAGAAGTGCCGAACACGGATTCCGGTTGGTTTCCTATTGAAAAAGCCGGTGCTTCCCGTATCTCGGCCAACATG
>VXPN01000556.1:0-2548 GCA_009839535.1 Boseongicola sp. SB0662_bin_57
GGCAGGGATGGATGGCGACATGCTGGAAGCGCAGGCATTCGCCTATCTTGCGGCACGGATCCGCTCAGGATTGCCGACATCCGCACCAGGAACAACGGGGGCAACGAAGCCCGTCAGCGGCGGAATCATCAGCGAGCCGTAAGGAATTCGGGGCATCCCTGATTCCGTCGGAGTTGCTGCGTGCCTCGACAACACTTCACCGAACCATGGCCGCGGATGCCGCATCGCGACGCGGTTCGCACGGCCGCGCCTCAAGTCGAAGGGTCATCGATAAGGGGATCCGGTTTGGCGAAGCGCTTGAGTTCCCCAAGGTCGGCGATCCTGACGTGGCTGCCGTCGATCTCCACGCCATAAGGGTGAAGGGCCTTGAAGGCCCGGCTCAGGTTCTCGGGCGTCATGCCGAGCACGGACGCGAGCCGACGTTTCTCGAACTGTAGGTCAAACTCGTTCACGTCACCTGAGTGCTTCTGTTGCTGCAGCAGGTGGTTTGCCAACCGCTCGAGCGACGACCTGAGCTTGAGGTCCTTTTGCGCCTTGATGACCGAACGGTAACATTGTGCCAGCTCGGACACGATGGCGCGTGCAAAGCCCTGGTCGGCATCAAAGACTGCTCTGACGTCCTGGCTGGGGACCAAGGCAATGCGGCTCTTTTCGAGAGTTCTTGCCGACATCAGGTATGGAGCGTCCTTGATCGTTGCGGCGAGAATGAAGGTGGAGACAGGCCAGGCGGTTGCCATGCTTGTCTCGCGTCCATTCCAAGACGAGAACAGATCGACTGAACCGGAAAGAACGATGTGCAGGAAGTCGCTCGAATCGCCCTCGGTGATCAGTTCGATTCGCGGCGGAAAGTTCTGGACGTAGGCGCCCCGCATCAAAGTCATGAACGGCTCATCCGCCATTTCCGAAAACAGATGCAGTTCCCGAATGTCCGGGTAGTCCGATTCGGGCATGCCCAAGCGCACCATTGAAGACCTTTCCACGATGAACGGACACGACTTGACGGATTTCAGGCGCACGATTGTTCTGTGCCCGAGTTCGCCTTGACGGTTCATTGTCCGCAACTAGAAGAAATTTGGCAACGCATTTATTTTGCAGTGCCGTTCCCGTTTTCTTGATCTGGATCAAGTCATCGGCGTTCCCGATGCCTGCATCTCACCGGCGGGCCCGCCACGGGCTCCCAGTCCTGACGCGAATGCCGGAGGAGCAGCATATGCAGGCGCAAGACGAAATTTCTCTTTCAGATCAATATCGTGCGCTCGGACTGAGCACGTTCGCGTTCACGGTCTGCTTTGCGGTGTGGACGATCTTTTCGATCATCGGGGTCAAGATCAAGCAGGACCTTGGCCTCAACGACACGCAGTTCGGGTTGCTGGTCGCAACACCTGTGCTGACCGGCTCGATCAGCCGCATCTTCCTTGGCGTCTGGACCGAGCAGTTCGGCGGACGGATCATGTTTCCCCTGCAGATGCTGATCACCGCGGTCGCGGTCTGGCTGCTGACCAGCGTGCAGACCTACGAGGTGTTCCTTCTGGCGGCTCTCGGGCTTGGATTGGCCGGCGGCTCCTTCATCGTCGGCGTGGCCTATACGTCCCGCTGGTTCGACAAGGAGCACCAAGGCACGGCGCTTGGCATCTTCGGGGCCGGCAACGTCGGCGCCGCCGTCACGAACTTTGCCGCTCCGTTCCTCGTGGTCGCACTTGGCTGGGAGGGAACTGCGCGGATCTACGCCATCGTGCTGGCTGTCACTGCCGTTCTTTTCTACGCATTTGCGAAGACCGACCCTGTCCAGGAGGAGCGAAGGCGCACCGGCCAGCGGCCGGTCTCGGCCGGCTCGCAGCTCGAGCCACTGAAGAACTTCCAGGTTTGGCGCTTCGCCACCTACTATTTCTTCGTGTTTGGCGCCTTCGTGGCCTTGGCGAGCTTCCTCCCGCGATATTACGTCGGCGCCTACGGCCTTGAACTTACGGTGGCGGGCGTGTTTGCCGGGCTCTACTCGCTCCCGGGTTCAGTGTTTCGCGCGCTCGGAGGGTGGATGTCGGACATTTGGGGCGCCAGGCTCGTGATGTACTTGACGTTCATCGGTTCACTCCTGATCCTGTTCATCATGAGCTATCCACAGACCAGCTACGTCGTGCAAGGCATCGCTGGCCCGATTGAGTTCGACTTCCGCTTGAGCGTCGGCGTCTTTGTTGCGCTGACCGTGATTCTTGGCTTTCTCATGAGTCTCGGCAAGGCCGCGGTCTACAAGCACATCCCGGTCTACTACCCTCACCACGTAGGCTCGGTCGGCGGTCTGGTCGGCATGATCGGCGGACTCGGCGGCTTCTTCCTGCCAATCGCGTTCGGCATTCTGCTGGACACCACGGGAGTCTGGACCGCCCCGTTCATGCTGCTCTTCGGGATCGTTCTGGTTTCGACTGTCTGGATGCACGTCGCCATTCGACGCATGGAGCACGCCCGCCATCCGGCGCTGGCCGAAGAGGTCTACCTTTCCGACGTGCCGCACGAACCGCATCCGGCTCCGGCCGGCCATTGATCTGGCAAAGGA
>VXPN01000556.1:2648-4089 GCA_009839535.1 Boseongicola sp. SB0662_bin_57
TACGCATTTCTCGGACCGCTCGTCGGCGCGCTGAGCCGTGCTGCGACGGGATGGATCTCGGACAGGTACGGCGGCGGTCGCGTGACCTTCTGGGTGTTTCTCGGAATGGCCGTTGCGGTCTTCGGTGTCCTCCAGTTCCTGCCGCAGGACAATGGAGTTGGCAGCTTCTGGGGCTTCTTCTTCTGCTTCATGGCCCTCTTCTTCCTGACTGGCGTGGGCAATGCTTCGACCTTTCAGATGATCCCTTCGATCATGCAGCGGGAAATCCCTCGACTCCATCCACGCATCGGCGAGGCCGACACGCATCGGCAAGCCGAGATGGAAGGCGCGGCAATCATCGCATTCACGAGCGCGATTGCCGCCTACGGAGCCTTTTTCATCCCCAAGGCCTACGGCACGTCGATCAGCATGACGGGAGGGCCGGCGGCAGCGCTTTGGTGCTTCCTGATCTTCTATGTGGTCTGCGTGGCCATCACTTGGGTCTTTTACACGCGCAAGAATGCACCGGTCCCGTGCTGACATCTGGCGGAATGGACGCTTGACCACGCACGGACGACCTAAGGAGAAATGACATGAGCCACTTGCTCGACAGAATGAACTTCCTGCAGCCGAAGGAGCTTGAGCGATTCTCCGACGGCCACGGCCAGGTGACCCGAGAGAGTCGCGACTGGGAGGACGTATACAGAAACCGGTGGCGGCATGACAAGGTTGTCCGCTCGACGCATGGCGTGAACTGCACCGGGTCCTGCTCGTGGAAAATTTATGTCAAGTCCGGGATCGTCACGTGGGAGACCCAGCACACCGACTACCCGCGCACGAGGCCCGACTTGCCGAACCATGAACCGCGCGGCTGCGCGCGCGGCGCCTCCTACAGCTGGTACCTTTACAGCGCCAACAGGGTGAAGCATCCGCTCGTGCGGGGGCGCCTCATGAGATCCTGGCGAGAGTTGCGGGCGACAATGACGCCTGTTGAGGCCTGGACCAGGATGCAGAATGATCCGGCGCTTCGCGCCTCCTACGTGGCAACGCGTGGCAAGGGCGGCTTCGTTCGCGCGTCCTGGGACGAGGCGACCGAACTCATTGCGGCGGCCAATGCCTGCACCGTCAAGACCTACGGTCCCGACCGGGTCTTTGGCTTTTCGCCGATCCCCGCGATGTCTATGATTTCCTACGCCGCCGGGTCGCGATACCTCAGCCTTCTTGGCGGAGTCTGCATGTCGTTTTATGACTGGTATTGCGACCTGCCGCCGGCGTCACCAATGACCTGGGGCGAACAGACAGACGTGCCGGAAAGCGCGGACTGGTACAACGCCGCCTACCTGATTCTGTGGGGATCAAACGTGCCGCAGACCCGGACGCCGGACGCGCATTTTTACACGGAAGCACGGTATCGCGGCGCCAAGTCTGCCGTGATCTGCCCCGACTACTCCGAAGCCGCCAA
>VXPN01000100.1:0-1554 GCA_009839535.1 Boseongicola sp. SB0662_bin_57
GCAATGACGACCCGCTGCCGCTGTCCCCCGGAAAGCTCGTGCGGATAGCGGTCAAGCGGAAACCTGGACTGCGGCAGCTCGCAACGGGCGAGGGTCTCCGCGGCACGGGACGTTGCCTCGACCTTGCTCGTGCCTTCGTGAATCAGGATGGTTTCGGCAACCTGGTGCCCGATCGTCTGGACCGGGTTCAATGCCGTCATGGGTTCCTGGAACACCATGCCGACGTCCTTGCCGCGCATTCGGCAAAGCTCGGCTTCGCGCATCGAGAGGACATCGCGGCCTGTGACGGTGATCCGGCCGCTGCAGTCCGAGCCTTCGGGCAGAAGCTGCATTGCGGAGAGCGCCGTGAGCGACTTGCCCGAGCCGCTCTCGCCGATGACGCCGCAGATCTCCCCTGGCGCGATGTCGAGCGAGATTCCCTTCAGGACAGGCGTTCCGTGGATCGACAAGGCCAGGCTTTGGACATCGAGCAGCGTCACGGCTTCGCGTTCCGGATTCGAGGGTCGAGGAGGTCGCGCAGGCCGTCGCCTGCAAGGTTCAGGCCGAGCACCGTCAGGAGTATGGCGAAGCCGGGAAACATGGCCATGTGCGGCGCGATCGCGATCAGCGTCTGGCTGTCCGCAAGCATCCGGCCCCAGGAGGGCGTGGGGGGCTGGACGCCGAGGCCGACGTAGCTCAGCGCCGCCTCGGCAAGGATCCCGAGCGAAAACTGGATCGTGCCCTGAACGATCAGGAGATTGGTCACGTTGGGCAGGATGTGCTCGACCGAGATCCGTACGGGCCCCTTGCCGGAAACCCGTGCCGACAGGATGTAGTCGCGGGTCCAGAGCGGAAGCGCCGCTCCGCGCGTCAGGCGCGCGAACACGGGGATGTTGAAGATGCCGATCGCGATGATCGCGTTCAGCGCCGACGGTCCGAAGACGGTCGTGATCATGATCGCGATGAGGAGGCTTGGGAACGCGAACACGAGGTCATTGCCGCGCATGATGGTCTCGTCGAGAAGGCTCCCGCGCCGCGCTGCCGCCGCCAGGCCCAGCGGCACGCCGATGCCCATGCCGATGCCGACCGCGACGATCGCGACCGCGATCGAGGTCTGAGCGCCAACCATGATCATCGAGAGGATGTCCCGGCCGAAGTGGTCCGTTCCGAACCAGTGAACTCCCGAAGGCGCCTGGAGCCTTGTGCCGATGGCGAGCTCGGTGACGTCGTACGGGGTCCAGAAAAGGGACAGCAGCGCCCCGATCGCAAAGGCTGCGGCAAGCAGATGCCCCACGACGAGGTTGCGTGACCGCAGCGCCGCGCGAAACAGCCCGTCCTCCCTCATGCGCGCGTTCTCAGGCGCGGGTCGACCCAGGCATAGGCAAGATCGACCAGGAAGTTCACGATGATCACGGCAAAGACCAGGAGCATCACGACGCTTTCGACCACGATCAGGTCGCGCTGCGAGATCGCCTGGAACACAAGCCGGCCAAGCCCTGGCAGAAAGAAGACGTTCTCGATGATGATCGCGCCGGCCAGCAGGAACGAGAACTGGAGGCCGATGATCGTCAGCAC
>VXPN01000100.1:1654-4078 GCA_009839535.1 Boseongicola sp. SB0662_bin_57
GTGTCCGGCTGCGCGTTGATGCCCAGCATGAAGGAGGCCGGATCGCCGGGCACGACCTCGATGCAGGCAAAGATGACCAGGCTCGCAACGACCAGTGAGGCCAGAAGCGAGCCCAGTCGCTTGACGGTGTAGCGCAGCATGTCAGCCGACTGGTCGCACGGTCACTCCGTCCAGCTGACCCCGGTCAAGTCCACGGCCTGCGTCGGCGCGTCGGCCCAGATGCCGTCAAGCCTTGCATCCACGACCGAGGTGAGCGCCAGCTGGAAGAGGAAGCCGTTGACGTAGTCTTCCGAGATGGTCCTCTGCGCCTCCTTCAGCATTTCCGAGCGCTTGGCCGGGTCGTTTTCGACGCTCAGCGTGCTGATCAACTCCTGGAACGCCGGGTTGTCATACTGGAAGTAGTATGTCGGGCGGGCGTAGATTCCGATGTCCATGGGCTCGGTGTGGCTGACGATGGTCAGCCCGTAATCGTAGCCGCGGAACACCTGCTCCAGCCACTGCGCCCATTCCAGGTTGGATATCTCGGTCTCGATTCCGATCTCGCGCAACTGCGCGGCGATGATCTCGCCTCCGCGCCGCGCGTAGGATGGCGGCGGCAGCTTGAGCGTGGTTTCGAAGCCGTCGGGATATCCCGCTTCGGCCAGAAGGGTCTTGGCGGCCTCCGGGTCATGCGGCGCGTTCCCGGTCAGGTCGACATAGTCGGGGTGATGCGGCGCGAAGTGGGTCCCGATGGGCGTGCCGTATCCGAACATGGCTCCGTCAATGATCGCCTGGCGGTCTATCGCCATGCTGACGGCCTTGCGAACGCGGACGTCGCCGAAGGGCTCCATCTTGTTGTTGATCGCAAGGATGGTCTCGCCTTCCGTGTTGCCTGCCAGCACGGTGAAGCGGGGATCCGCCTCGAACTGCACAAGGTTCTCCGGCGCCGGATAGGAGTAGAAGGCGTCGATGTCGCCGGCCATCATCGCCGAGAAGGCGGCGGTCGGCTCCGAAATGAACTTGAAGGTCGCCTGTTCGAGGGCGGGCGCGGCGCCCCAGTAGTCCGCGTTTCGCACGATCGTGATGCTGTCGCCCCGCTTCCATTCCGAGAACCTGAACGCGCCCGTGCCGACCGGGTTGCCCTTGATGTCGTCGATGCTCTCGGGCGCCACGATGACGGCGTCTCCCCACGCCATGTTGAAGAGGAAATTGCCCTGCGGCGAATTCAGGGTGACCACGACGGTGGTCGGGTCCGTGGCCTCGACGGACTTGATTCCGGAGAACAGCGCCTTCTGGGCGTTCTGCGAATCCTCGGCGCGTGCACGGTCCAGCGAGAAGACAACGTCCGTGGCCTCGAGGCCAGTGCCGTCATGGAACTTGACGTCCGGGCGAAGGTTGAACGTGTATGTCGTGCCGTCGGCGGAAATCTCCCAGCTTTCGGCAAGGCCCGGCCCGACCGAGCCGTCGGGGCCGAACCGGGTCAGGCCTTCGAAGACGTTCGAATACAGGACCTGGTCAATGGCCCCGGCGGCGGCCGAAGTGGGGTCGAGATGGGGCGGCTCCAGTTGAAGGCCGATCGTGACGTCGGTCTTTGCGGCCCATGCGCCGCCGGCGGTCAGCGCCAGGAGCGCGAAGGCGGTGGCCGATTGCTGAATGCTGTTCATGAGTGTCTCCCTTGTGTTGGTCAGGCAGTTGCCTGTCGTTGCGGGGTGAGCAGATCCATGAGGCAAAGCCCCATGACGTTGGCCGAGTCCATCATATCCTGGACCACGACGTATTCATCCGGCTTGTGCGCGAGTTCCAGAAGGCCGGGCCCGTAGGCAATGCAGTTGTCGAGCTTTCCGATCCGGTCGATGTGCTTTTGGTCGTAGGTGCCGGGCGAGACGACATACTCCGGATCCCTGCCGATGACGCCCCTGATGGCCTTGGCGACGCTCTTGACGACCGGCGCATCCCTTTGGGTCATCGTGGGCGCCACGCTCCAGAGTTCCCGAAGATCGTAGCTGAAGTTCTGTCGTTCTCTCGCAATGCCTTCCAGCAGGTCCTCGATCTCGCGCACGACCTCGTCCCGGGTTTCCTCCATCAGGTAGCGTC
The DNA here is from genome assembly GCA_009839535.1 of Boseongicola sp. SB0662_bin_57. GTDB lineage: Bacteria > Pseudomonadota > Alphaproteobacteria > Rhodobacterales > Rhodobacteraceae > JAJEFO01. Next base: position 3,728 of record VXPN01000100.1, read on the forward strand.
GGTCGACGATCATCCGCGCGCTGTCGGGCACGCAGGCCGAAGGCCAGCCCGTGAAGTCTTCCGGCGGCTCTGCCTGCCCGCCGTGCAGGCTGTTGATGTTCATCGTGGATTGCCGCGCGCCCTCCGGCACGACCGGCATGTCCGTTCGCTTTGCGGCAAGCGCGGGGTAGAGCCTGTCCTCCATTTCGCGCAGGACCGCGCCCATGTGGCGCACCGCGCAGTCGCCGAGGAACGGCATGGAACCATGCGCGATCTCCCCGTGGGTTTCGATCTCGCCCCACCAGACGCCCCGGTGACCGAGACAGATGCGGTCCTTCTGCAGCGGTTCCGGAATGATCACGTGATCAACAT
>VXPN01000360.1 GCA_009839535.1 Boseongicola sp. SB0662_bin_57
AGACCTTGGGCGACATGTAGTGGCTGACGCCGCGCAGCCGTTCCTCCTGGCGAACGTCGAATGCGGACGGCCAGATGCGCCTCACCTCGGAAAAGAGCCGGTCTTCGTTGTCATGGTCCTCGAAACGCTCCACGATGACGGCGTGGGCGACGTCGCGAAGCTCGACATCCGCGACCACGGCCGATTGAAGATGCCCGAGGCGCTGTTCGCGGACTTGCACGGGTTCCCCTGAAAGGTTCAGCAGGATGACCTTGCCCGCGACTCGATGGGCCGGGCTGGCCGTGACGATCCGCACCGTGAAGAAGGGTTCGGCAAAGTCGAGGGTTCGTACCGACATCAGGGCTCTCCTCCCGAGAGGGGTTCCGGCGACGCGCAATGGCGCTGGCGGTCTACGAAACCGGCAAGACCCAAGGAGTCAAGCACGCCTTGCATTGCCTCACGGATGCGAAAGTCCGTTTCCGCGTTGGCACGCGGCTTGCGCCCTTCGCGATTCGCTGCAGGGCGAGGCCACGGTGTTGACGAGTTGAACAGCTTGCGCCAATGCATAAGTTGCTTGCACGTTGCAGGGTGTGCAGAATGGCGACGGGCACGACTCGTTTCGACATGGCCGACGATGCGGCCGGCAGCACCCGGCGTCCTTTTGCCAAGACTGTGCGTGCGTGCGATTAAGTCCTTGTTTCCGGCTAGGCCTCTGCTGTGGATGGCGAGATTGTCACCGGCGGCATCGTCATCCCTGCATGTCACGGTCGACGGGCCGTATCCGAGCAGCCTGGCAACGAATGACTGTCGCAACCTGAGATGGAAGGTCTGGCCGCTTCATGAGAGCCCGCATGTTTCCCGGATTGGTCGAGGTCGAGACACCCGCCCTGTTGATTCGCGAAGAAGTGGCGCTCAGAAACATAGAGCGGTTCCAAAGGCACTGTGACGACAACGGCCTGAAACTTCGTCCGCATGTCAAGACGCACAAGTGCGTTCACTTTGCCAGGGCGCAGGTCGCGGCTGGCGCGACCGGAATCGCCTGCCAGAAGATCGGTGAGGCCGAAGTCATGGCAGATGGCGGCATCGACGACATTCTCATTGCCTACAACATCCTCGGCGATGGCAAGCTCGGGCGTCTTCGTTCCCTGGGCGAACGGACGAAAGCCCTGTCCGTGGTGGCCGACAATGACGTGGTCGTGGACGGATTGAGCAAGGCCTTCGAAACAGCGTCGCGACCCCTGTCGGTCCTGGTTGAGTGTGACACGGGTGGCCGCCGTTGTGGTGTGCAGACTCCCGAACGTGCCGTCGCGCTTGCAAAGAGGATTTCCACCCTGCCAGGCATCGGGTTCGGCGGGTTGATGACCTATCCGGCGATCGGCGGACAGCGCGACGTGCTGAACTTCATGACGCTTGCGAAGGTCGGGATCGAAGAGTGCGGAATCGCATGTTCTGAGGTCTCCTCGGGCGGTTCGCCCGACATGTGGCATGCCCGAAGTCACGGCGGAACGATCACCGAGTATCGGGCAGGAACCTACGTCTTCAACGACCGTTCGCTGGTGGAGCGGGCAACCTGTGCATGGGAGGATTGCGCCAGCCGGATCGTTGCCACTGTCGTAAGCGTCCCTTCGGAAGGCAGGGCAATCATCGATGCCGGATCCAAGATACTCACGACAGACCTGATTGGGCTTGAAGGGTTTGGACATGTCGTCGGGCATCCGCGGGCGCGCATTGCAGGCTTGAACGAGGAACACGGGATCATCCGGTGTGGTCCCGGCGACAGGTTTGAAGTCGGAGACCAAGTGAACATTGTCCCAAACCACATTTGTGTCGTGACCAACATGCTGGACAATGCGTGGCTCGAACGAAAGGCAGGCGGCATGTCTGTTCTGACAATTGATGCACGCGGGAAGCTCTGTTGAGCGGAGGGCGGTCTTTTCTCGGCAAGCACGATCAAGATACTTGAGCGATTGCATCGACTTCTTGGAGTGCGCTCCTGCGGTTGGACAAATTGGCGATCGCGCCGTTGGAGCAGCGCTTCTTGCTGTCGTCAGGGCAGATTCTAGGCGCTGTGCACCATGTCAGCCGGTCTGAGCATTTGCCGTTCGAGGTTCGGGGGATATCACCTTGCGTTCATCAGGCCTTCCCTGATTTGCTGGGCTCAGGTGAGGTTGATGTGAAAGTGCTGAGCGTAGAGCGTACCTTCTGGGAGAAGGCCGCGATCCTGCATGTGCTCTACCATCAGGATCCCGCCAAGCCCCTCGCCATCCGGATGTCGCGCCACTATTACGACACGGCCCAGCTCATCGGCCACGAGGCCAAGGCACGCGCGCCCGGCAGCCTGAATCTTTTCGAACAAGTTGCGCATCACAAGTCCGTCTTCTTCAGGGCGACCTGGGCCAACTACGAAGGCGCGAAGCCTGGATCTCCGGGATTGATGCCGAATGTGGACCTCGCCTCCGCTCTGCGCCGGGACTATTCAGGTATGCGGGAGATGATCATCGGGGATGTGCCGGGCTTCGATGACATCCTGGGCGCGATTGAAGCATTCGAGGCTGAAATCAACAGCTGACGCGTGGCTAGGTGATGCGGCGTGTCTCGTGTTGATGGCGGCCCCGGCGGCATTTCTGGGCTGGCAACTTGTCCAAGGCAGCTTCTGCTTCTTCCTCCGTCTTCCTGCAACCGACCATCCAATTTCCACCGGCGGAACCGATCCGTCCCCATTCTCTGATCAGGCGCCATTCGCCAAGAAGCGTCTGGGCGATGTTCATCACGTAGAACCGCCTTTGGAGCCAAAGTGCGTCATGCAAGAAATTGTAGCGTCGCGTTTGAACGAACCCTTGACCCCTGAGAGGGACAAGTGGCATGGACCGGCCCATCAGCTTGGCCAAGAAGACCGAAGGACCCGTTGTTGGTATCGGAGGCAATCGATTTCGCGATTGCCAAAGTTCCGAGCCGATTGCCTTCAGCGCCAGATTCGGTTCCCAATGATCGATCGGCCGATACGCCCGTTCCCTCTGAATTGCCGTGCGAATCTGAAGGTGGGATTGGGGCATTGCGGGCACCGAACTCCACGTCTTCAGTTTCACGGGCTGACGCCAGCATTCGTGCCTGCGAAACGATTCGGTTGTGCAGGTATCGATCTTCGCCCGTGAGCAGGATAGTGCCACCAGTTTCCTGGTCTTGCGAGGCACTTGGGCGCGCATGTTCGGGATGGGTGGTGCCCAGGAGAGGTGCCTTCGAATCGCCTTAAACACCTTATTTGCAGGGCTGAAACGCCTCTCCGCAATTTGCCTTGTCCCACGCTTTGCCCATAGTTCTATATGGGCACCATTGGGAATCGAACCGAAGTCTCAAGCCCGCCCAAGACCGCCTCTAGCGCAATCCCCGTGACGCCGCAACTGCCGGAGGATGCCAAGCTCGAATCGCCGCGTCCTGGGCCATGACGGGCCGCCCGCCGAACAAGCCTTCCCCCGGCAAAGAGAATCCCCCCGCTTGACTCGTGTCCATTGACGGAGTGATGTGTGGCAGGGGCGTTGGGGTGCCCCTGCCCAAATGCTCTACAGGGGAGCAACCACATGACACGATTCGATCATCCGACGCCGACAGTCAAGACCACCCAAGGCGCAGTCGCGGTCGAGAGCAACGTCACCGAACGCCTGGAAGCCGCGATCCGCGACAGCAAGTCGGCAAACACCGTTCGCGCATACCGCGCCGCCTGGAAGAAATGGGAGGCATGGGCAATCGAGCACGGGAAGACCGCGATGCCTGCACAGCCCGATGCGGTGGCGCTGTTCCTGGCGGCCAGGGCCGTGGACGGCATGTCCGTGCCCTCCCTGCGACTGTCGGTGGCCGCCATCGCGGCGGCGCACGACACGGCGGGCCATGCGAACCCCTGCGCCGACCGCGTGGTGAAGACCGCCATGAAGGGACTCGTGCGCCAGGCGGCGCAGGCAGGTGCGTCACAGAAGCAGGCGGCGGCGCTGACCGTGGATGCGGTTGCCGCGATCCGACACGCGCTCGGAGACTGCGGGACGCCCGTCAAGGCAAGGGACATGGCCATCGTCTCGCTCCTGGCCTGCACCGGCCTGCGGCGCTC
>VXPN01000530.1 GCA_009839535.1 Boseongicola sp. SB0662_bin_57
AATGCCGGGACGAATGCCCGCATGAACGAAGATCATCCCGTCTTCGCGATGCCAGAATGGAAGAGCCGCGAGAAATTCGCGATGGGAGCCAGGCACAAGGGAACGCGCACGCGCGAAGAGAGACGCGGTGTCCTCCGGAACGTCCCGCTCCAGCCCATAGGATGCAAGCGTCGCCTGCCCACCCATGCCCGTGCTCAGCCAGAACCAGGCATTCTGAATCCCTTCAGAGGAATCGGGATCGCACGACAGGAACTCGGCGAAACACCGGTCGTGATTGCCACAGAGCACTATCCAGTCCTCGCCGCGCGCGATGCCGTCGATCAGGAACTGGATGACGCCCCTCGCATTCGGCCCGCGATCCACCAGGTCGCCGACATGCACGATTCTCCCGGAAGCGTCCCCGGCCCGCGCACGATCCTCGGCAATCAAGGCGTGCGCCGCCTTCAACTGGTCGAGGTGTCCGTGAATGTCTCCGATCGCGTAGATCATTTTGCGCACTCAGCTTCCTGCCGATGCATTGTCTCTCTCGAAGAGCCAATGTGCAAACAGGGCGGCCACAACGGCCCCGAACAGTTCCGCTGCAACGAAGCCCGGAACGTCCCAGGGGCGAATGCCCGAAAAGCTCTCCGTGAACCCGCGTGCAGTCGCTACGGCGGGATTGGCGAACGAAGTTGACGAAGTGAACCAGTAGGCGGCCCCGATGAAGAGGCCGACAAGCCAGGGCACGGCTTCAGGTCGCTGGCGAATGCCCGCCAGGATGACCAGCACAAGCCCGAATGCCGCCACCGCTTCGGCAAGCCACATCGCACTGCCCGTTCGGACTGTCGTTGAGGCCTGGATGACCGGCTGCGCGAACATCAGGTGCGCAAGGAATGTGCCCGACACACCGCCAGCAACCTGGGTGACCATGAACGCCAGGGCACGAATTCCGGGAATCTCGCGCCTGACCAGGAAGGCGAGCGTGACGGCCGGATTGAAGTGCGCACCGGAAACAGGACCAAGGGCGGTGATCAGAACGACCAGGATGGCCCCGGTCGGAAGGCTGTTGCAGAGGAGCTGAAGCGCAACGTCGTCCGTCAGCCGTTCGGCCATGATGCCCGAACCAACGACGGTTGCGACCAGAAGCCCCGTGCCCAGTGCCTCGGATGCAAGATGACGGATCTGAATCCCTTGCATCACGCCACGTCGAATTGCAGAGGACGGACCTGGGCGAAGAGTCCGGTATCGCGCAACTGTTCCAGCGCCGCATGGGGAACAGGCTCGTCGACATACAGGAGCGCGATCGCATCGCCGTTCTTCTCGGACCGTCCCAGCGTGAAGTTCGCGATGTTGACGCCGTTGGAACCAAGGGTGGTGCCGAGGGTTCCGATGATTCCCGGGACGTCCTCGTTCGTCGTGTAGACCATGTGCGCGCCGATCTCCGCGTCGATGTTGATGCCCTTGATCTGGATGAACCTGGGCTTGCCGTCGCTGAACACCGTTCCCGCGATTGACCGCTCCCGCTGATCGGTGACGATTGTCAGCTTGATGTAGGCGTCAAAGACGCCTGACTTGGCCTGGGTCGTGGTCGAGCACCTGATGCCCCGGTCCTTCGCAATGACCGGCGCCGAAACCATGTTCACGTCCTCGTTGGACGCCTTCAGGATGCCCGCCATCGCCGCAGCGTTCAAGGCATCCGTGTTCATGCTGGCCACCTCTCCGTCAAACAGCAGGTTGACGGCCCGGATCGGCTCGTCCGTAAGCTGACCGACAAAGGTGCCGAGGTGACTGGCAAGTCTGACCCAAGGGCCCATCACCTTCGCCTCCTCTGCGGTGATCGAGGGCATGTTGATCGCGTTGGTTACGGCGCCAGTCAGCAGGAAGTCCGACATCTGTTCAGCCACCTGGATGGCCACGTTTTCCTGCGCCTCCGTCGTCGAGGCGCCAAGATGCGGCGTCACGACGACATTCGGCAGGTTGAAGAGCGGAGAACTGGTCGCGGGTTCCTCTGCAAACACGTCAAACGCCGCGCCTGCCACATGTCCCGATTCAAGCGCTTCGGCCAGCGCGACCTCGTCAACCAGGCCGCCACGCGCACAGTTGATCACACGCGCTCCGGGCTTCATGCGCCTGATCGCGTCCGCGGAGAGAATGTTGCGCGTCCTGTCGGTCAGCGGCACGTGAAGGGTGATGAAGTCGGACCGGGCCAGCAACTCGTCTAGATCGACCTTCTCGACGCCAAGCTTCTCGGCACGCTCCTCTGTAAGGAACGGATCATGCGCAATCACTTTCATCCGCAGCCCGCATGCGCGCGCAATGACGATCGAGCCAATGTTGCCGGCGCCGATCACACCCAGCGTCTTGGCTGTCAGCTCCACCCCGAGGAAGCGCGACTTCTCCCACATTCCGGCATGCGTCGAGGCGCTCGCCGCCGGAATCTGGCGGGCGACCGCGAACATCAGGGCAATTGCATGCTCGGCGGTGGTGATCGAATTGCCGAACGGCGTGTTCATCACGATCACGCCCTTCTTCGACGCGGCAGGAACCTCCACGTTGTCGACGCCAATTCCCGCGCGACCCACAACCTTGAGCCTGAATGCCGCGTCAAGGAGTTTCGCGGTCACCTTGGTCGCGGAACGTATGGCCAGCCCGTCATACTCGCCTATTGCCTCCAGCAGGCGATCCTTGTCCCTCCCCAACCCGGGCGCGAACGTCACGTCCACGCCCCTGTTCCTGAATGTACGGATCGCCGCTTCGGAAAGATTGTCGCTTACCAGCACCTTTGGAGTCATTCCTGCCTGTTCCTCTCTCGTCTTCGCACGCAATGCGTCTGCCGGCCCGGCGCGCTGCCATGGCCCGCAGATTGCGCAAATTCCCGGCCTCAGGCCCGCCCGGCGGGCATGCCCGACTCCTGGATTTCGGCTTCGAAGGCCCATTCCAGCCACGGGCACAGCGCCTTCAAGTCGTCTTGTTCGACGGTTCCGCCGCACCAGATCCTGAGACCCGGAGGGGCGTCGCGATAGGATCCGATGTCATAGGCGACGTTTTGCGCTTCAAGCCGCCTTGCCACTGCCTTGGCAAAGGCCGAGCCATCCCGGATCCGGCTGTCATCGAACCTGAGACACACGCTCGTGTTCGACCACGTGTCGGGATCCGTTGCCAGGTTCCGGATCCAGTCCCGCGTGGCGCAAAACTCGTGAATCACGCCTGCATTGGCATCGGCCCTCTGGATCAAGCCTTTCAGGCCACCCACGCTGATCGCCCAGTCGAGCGCCTTGAGATAGTCCTCGACAGCCAGCATCGAAGGCGTGTTGATCGTTGCGCCCTCGAAGACGCCACCGATCAGCTTGCCGCCCTTGATCAGGCGGAAGATCTTGGGGAGGGGCCACGGCGGCGTCCACGTTTCGAGACGCTCCACGGCTCGCGGTCCAAGCGCAAGCATTCCGTGCGCGGCCTCCCCTCCCAGCACCTTCTGCCAGGAGAAGGTCGCCGCATCCAGCCGGTCCCATGGCAGATCCTGCGCAAACGCGGCGCTCGTCGCATCGCAAATCGTCAGGCCTTCACGCACCACAGGAATCTCGAAGCTGTCCGGAACCCGCACGCCTGACGTGGTTCCGTTCCACGCAAAGACCACGTCAGCGTCCCAGTTGACGTCTTCCAGATCGACGATCTTGCCGTAGTCCGCCGTCTTCACCTTTGCGTCCAGTTTCAGCTGGCTGACCACGTCGGCAGCCCATCCCGCGCCGAAGCTCTCCCAGGCAAGGACCTCGACGGGACGGGTGCCCAACAGGTTCCACATCGCCATTTCCACCGCGCCCGTGTCCGAAGCCGGCACGATGCCCAAGAGGTGATCGGCGGGAATTCCGAGGATATCCTTGGTACGCTCGATCGCGTCCTTCAGCTTTGCCTTGCCGATTGCAGCCCTGTGCGACCTGCCCAAGGCCGCGTTGCTCAGCTGTTCAAGGGAAAACGTGGGAGGCTTGGCGCAGGGTCCCGACGAAAAACGCGGATTGCCCGGCCGCGCAGCCGGTTTGTCCAGTTCCATCTTCAATATCCTTCCAGATATGCGCCCCTCGTTGGGGAGGA
>VXPN01000363.1 GCA_009839535.1 Boseongicola sp. SB0662_bin_57
CTCAGGCACCGATGTCCACCACGACCCGGCCCTTGACCTTGCCTTTCAGGATGTCCGCACCCAACTGCGGCAAGTCCTCCAGGCTGGCCATCTGAACCATCTCGTCCAACTTGCTCATCGGCAGGTCGCGCGCTATCCGCTCCCAGGCTCGAAGCCTGTTTTCGGTGGGCTGCATCACGGACTCAATGCCGAGAAGATTCACGCCACGAAGGAGAAACGGAATGATCGTCGCTGGCACGGCCGCGCCGGCAGCCAGCCCGACGGCAGCGACCGACGTACCGTATTTCATCTGTCCAAGGATGCGGGCAAGCATCGCGCCGCCGACGGCGTCAACGCAACCCGCCCAGGTCTCGGTTTCCAGCGGCTTCTTCACGGTCTCGGCCAGTTCCTTTCGCGGCACGATCCTGCTCGCGCCGAGGCTTGTCAGGTATCCTGCCGTCTCCGGCCGTCCGGTCACGGCCGCAACGTCATAGCCCAAATGCGCGAGAATCGCCGTAGCCACGGACCCCACGCCGCCCGCGGCTCCCGTTACAAGGAATTCGCCATTGCCCGGCGCAAGGCCGTGATCCTCAAGAGCCACTACCGCCAACATGGCGGTCAGCCCCGCCGTTCCCACCGCCATTGCCTGGCGAGGCGACAGGCCTTCGGGAAGCGGCACGAGCCAGTCGGCCTTGATTCGCGCCTTTTCGGCATATCCGCCCCAATGCACCTCGCCGACGCGCCAACCTGTCAGGACCACCTTGTCACCTGGCGAATAGCGCGAATCGCCTGACGTCTCCACGGTGCCTGCGAAATCAACGCCGGGAACGTGGGGATAGGTTCGCACGACACCTCCACCCGGACCAATGCACAGGCCGTCCTTGTAGTTCAGGGTCGAGTATTCGACGGCGACCGTCACGTCCCCTTCCGGCAGACGGTCCTCGTCAATCTCCTGCACCGAAGCAGACGTCTGCCCTTCCTCGTTCCTTTCGACAACCAGTGCCCGCATGTCGCGCTCCCGCTCGTTTGCCCGAAGTTTCCGGGTGTGCCGCGCACAAGGGGAAGGGCTACCCGTGCGCAACTGAAATTACTGACAATGCCCTTCCAATTTCAGTTAGCGCCTCTTATATTCGCAGTGTTCCGGAAACGGAACTATGGACATAAACGCGCTCGCAATAAGCGGATCGGACCCGGGGGCGGTACCCGGCGGCTCCACCATGAACCCTTTCGTTGGGAGGGAATGCGGGGCCGAAACAGGATCGACGGACGTCTAAAGGGGTTTGCTTTGTCTCGGTGAGGTACCACCGATATCGGTCCAATCTGCATAGTTGCCAACGACAACCGTGCTCCGGTGCTTCTCGCTGCGTAGGCAGTGCGAAGAGCCGAAATCCAAGTCCTTGCGCCTAGCCGCGTAAGGCGGGGTCCGCCGGAACCTGGCAACAGAATCCGGCACTTCCATTTTTTGGGCGAGACGAGTTCGTGCCGCACTGCTGCAGACGCTATCCGGAAATCGCGGCCAGTGTCATCAATTCCCCACCTGGCCGATGGAAATTCTGCGGTCCGCGGCGAATGCAGGTGCCGGCTGCGGCCGCTTGCAGGCTGCATTGATCGAACCAATGAAATGTCGTCCCTATCTTTTGACTCCGAATCCCCTATTCTGAAGACGCAATCGAGAAACGTGAGATGGCCGGAACACTTGACTACGGAAGCCTGATGCACCGCGCGATGCGGGGCCTTTTCCAGGACGTGCTTCGTGAGGTGGCGGCCAACGGACTGCCCGGCAAGCATCACTTTTTCATCTCGTTCGACACTTCGCACCCCGACGCGAGAATGGCGGACTGGCTTCTGGAGCGTCATCCGAAGGAAATGACCATCGTCATCCAGAACTGGTTCGAGAATCTTGAAGTGACTGACGAAGGCTTCTCGGTGACATTGAATTTCGGCAACGTTCCGGAACCGCTCTACATCCCGTTCGATTCGCTTCTCACCTTCGTGGACCCCTCGGTCGAATTTGGAATCCGCTTCGAAACCGGGGAAGAGGATCCCGCGCCGATTCCGGTGGAGCTCGAACCGGCCGACGCGCAGGAAAGCGAAGCGGAAATCGTCACGCTCGACAATTTCAGGAAATAGACCGATTCCCTGCCTTGCCCGCAGTTTCAGCTGGCCGGAATCTTCACGCCCTTGCGCCCCGCGAGGTCGATGAAATACTGCCAGGCGACCCGACCCGAGCGCGCGCCTCTCGTGGCTTGCCACTCGATCGCCTCGGCGCGCAGCGTGTCGTCGTCGGTCTTGACTCCGTATGCGTTGCAATATCCGTGGATCATGGCCAGGTATTCGTCCTGGCTGCAGGGGTGAAAGCCCAGCCAAAGCCCGAATCGATCCGACAGCGACACCTTCTCCTCCACCGCTTCCGAAGGGAGAATCGCCGTCGAGCGCTCGTTCTCGATCATGTCGCGCGGCATCAAGTGACGCCTGTTCGACGTGGCATAGAAGATGACGTTGTCCGGTCGCCCCTCGATCCCGCCATCAAGCACGGCCTTCAACGACTTGTAGTGATGGTCGTCATGGCTGAACGAAAGATCGTCACAGAAGAGCAGGAACCGTGCACTGGCGTCCCTGAGGTGGCCAAGGAGGCGTCCGACCGATGGCAGGTCTTCGCGCTGGATCTCGACGATCTTCAACTCGTGCCTGCCGCCCTGCACGGCTGCATGCACGGCCTTCACAAGGCTTGACTTGCCCATGCCGCGCGCGCCCCAGAGAAGCGCATTGTTCGCCGGGAAGCCCTTCGCGAACTGCAGCGTGTTCTCCAGAAGGATGTCGCGCGCCCTGTCGATGCCCACCAGCAACTCGATGCCTATGCGGTTCACCTCGTTCACGGGCACAAGACGATCCGGAGAGACATGCCAGACGAATGCGTCCGCGCCTGTGAAGTCCGGCACCTGGACCGGCCCGGGAGCGATCCTTTCCAATGCGGCGGCCATGCGCTCCAAGGGGTCGCTGTCCTGCCTGGCGTCACTCATCGTGCGATTGCCTCCACGACGTTCATCTGGACCTGTCGCGAACTGCCGTCGACGGGCTTGAGCGCAATGGACGCCGTTCCGGCCAGCACGATGCCCGGGATCCGTTCAAGCCTGCACCAACGCGCCGCTCCCTCACGCCTTTGCGCCCTCTTCATCCCCGTCGTCGTCCTCGAATTCGGGATAAAGCTCTTCGTCCTCGCCGAGAATGCCTTCTTCACGGAGCCTCTCGACGCGTTTTTTCTCGACGATCTTCACGAGCTGGATCGAGATTTCGTAAAGGCCGTAGACGACCGTGAACAGGATCATCTGCGTGACGACATCGGGCGGCGTCACGAGGGCGGCAAGAACAAGTATCCCGACCATTGCGTATTTCCTGACCTGCGCGAGGCCGCGTGCCGACACAAGGCCGGCCTTCCCCATCAGCGTCAGGAGCACGGGCAACTGGAAGCACAACCCGAAAGCCATGATGAACTTGAGGGTGATGTCGAGCGACTCGTTCACCTTCCCGAAAAAAGTGATCTTCACGCCCTCCTGGGTCTCGGGAACGATTGCGGCAGAGTCAGGCAGGTCGCCGATCGCTCCGGAGAGGAGATTGGCAAAGATTGACGAAACATCCGCAAAGCCGAGAAAGAAGTTCATCGCCAATGGCGTGACAACGTATTGCGCGAATGCAGCGCCCAGCAGGAACATCACCGGGGAAGCGATGAGAAAGGGCAGGAAGGCCGACTTTTCGGCTCGGTAGAGCCCCGGCGCCACGAAGCGCCACATCTGATGGCCGATGACCGGAAAGGCCAGGGCGAACCCGAAGACCATCGAGATCCGGAACAGCGTGAAGAGGTATTCCTGCGGGCTGGTGTATTGCATTGTGGGCGACGGGTCGCCAAGTTCGCGCAGCGTCGCCTCGATCGGCGCGAGCAGGAACTGCAGGATCGGCTCCGACACCGCAAAGGCCGCCACTATGCCGACGACCAAGGCCAAGACCGATCGGACCAGGCGTGTTCGAAGCTCCGCGAGATGCTCGAGAAGCGGCGCCGAACTTCTTTCGACCT
>VXPN01000072.1:0-1739 GCA_009839535.1 Boseongicola sp. SB0662_bin_57
TCGCCGGGATATGGCGCGCCGGCATACATCCGGATGCGCACCCAGCGGTCCGACTTGGGATCAAAATGCGTGGCGCCGAAAAAGCTCAGCTTGGCCCGCATCATGTCGATCGGCAGCATTGAGGCGCCGATCGTGTTGTCATGTATCTCGGCATAAGGGGCGGTACGGCACACCTGTACACGGCGAATGACATGTCGATGCTCGGGGTGCTTCAGCAGGAAAGCAGCCACCGATTCCTTGGGCGCCCAGCGTTCAAGATCGGCATAGGCGCGCGCCGCGTCGCGGCCCGGGGAAAGCGGCTGCTCGAATTCCGCGATGTCTTCCTCGTGACGCTCGCCGAGACGGGGCTCAAGCTTTTCTTCCGAGATGTACCATGCTCGTGCCGTCTCCTCGGGCATCCTCCAATCGATGCCCAGCGCCCAACCATAATGCTCCCGTAACAGCCCGCATGTCTCCGCCAGCGACATCGAGCCGTCGATGCGGAAGCCTCCGTCATCCGGATCCGCCATCCCGTCGGAAAGCTCGTCCACGAGCGTCCCGTACGGTTCGAGAATCAGCGAGGCCAGGCACTCCTGCCCTTCCTCGCTCAGGGCCGCTTCGGACCACTCGACAAGGCGGTCCCACGGGCAGTTCCCGGCCGTCGGCCAGGCTTCAATCCGGGCCTTGATCAACTGCAGGTCCAGTTGCAGCCTTTCCACCTTTGCCCGCTGAACCGGGTGCCCGGAGCGCCAGTCGCGAACCAGGATCTCGCTGCGTTGCAGCCTGTCGCGAAACAGCGCCAGCTCCGCCTCGGTCGCCGTCGGGACCGACCGAACGCGCCGGATCGCCTCTTCGCGTGCCGCAATCCAGTTGTTGAAGAGCGCCGCGTGATTGACAATGAAGGGCGCCATTCCCAGCCCCGTCGCGTTGCCGATGCCGAGCTTCCTTGCCGTGTCCCGGTCCAGCGCTGTCGCCTGTTCGCCGCCCCGGCAGCGCGCCAGGTGTTCGAGAAGATCGAGCACGAAGGCCCGGATCAGGTAGACCAGCAGCATCTCCGCCTGAAAGGGCGCGGCAAACTCGGGCCGGTCCCGGACGTCCGCGTAGTCCACGGCGCCGAACTTGCCCGAACCATACACCGCCGTTGTCCGCATCAGGTATCCGACGGCATCCAGTTGTTCGGCGTCTGGCTGCACTCCTGCTGCGAGCGCTGTCACCACATGCCCCCAAAGCCGCGACGATCGATTGGCCCGCGACACGACGAGTTCGCGCTCGCTGTACCGGCCGGCTTCCTGAAGGGGCACATTGGCCGCAAGACGCTCGACATCCGCCTCGTCCGGCACGCCGTCAAGGAGCGCGAAGGTCGCGTCCCAAGCCTCAGCGATCACCCGGTCCGATCGCATCTCGTCAGGCAGGTCATGGCCGAAAGCCACCATGGAATAGGTGCGCTCCGGGCAATCCACCCTGTAGATCGCGCGGCCAGTGCCCCTTTCGTCCAAGTCGAAGGCGGTGCGCGCGAATTTCCAGCTCTCGCAGGCCATGCGGCGCGTCAGGATCCGCATGAAGCTCAACCGGCTTTGGTGCAGGGAACCGAGGCGCGCCAGCCTCATGACCCGAGACGGAGCGCGGAGCGATGCCTGCTGGTCGCGAATGGTCACCTTGGCCCGAAATTCTCGGCAAAGAACCTGTACCAGTTCCCGCCCATGATGGCACCGATCTCGGAAGCGTCCATGCCTACCGACCGCAGCCCCTTCTCGATGTTC
>VXPN01000072.1:1839-4043 GCA_009839535.1 Boseongicola sp. SB0662_bin_57
CATGCCACCGGCATCGGTGACGGCCCGGATCACGTCGGCCTTCTTGTTGCGCAAGGCCGGCGCCCACTCGTGAGGATTTGCGTGCGTGATCGTGATGGGACGCTCCGATATCTCCGCGGCCTCGATCGTCGAACGATCCGCGGAATGGCTCATGTCAACCACAAGGCCGACTCGGTTCATCTCCCGGATCACCTGTCGGCCCATGCGCGTGATGCCGCTGTCCTCTTCCTCGTAGCAACCCGCCGCCAGGAGCGACTGGTTGTTGTAGCTCAGCTGCATGAAGCGCACGCCAAGTGCATGGAATATCTCGACAAGACCGATGTCGTCACCGATGGGGCTCGGATTCTGGAACCCGAAGAAGATTGCCGTGCGGCCGGTCGACCGGGCGCGCTCGACATCATCAGCCGTCAGTCCCTTCATGATCAGGTCCGGAAAGGCCTCGAACCAGCGGTTCCAGCGTTCGAGGTTCAGCACCGCCTCGCGGAAGGTTTCATGGTAGGCAATGGTCACGTGAACGGCGTCGACCCCGCCGTCGCGCATCTGCCGGAAGATCTTTTCCGACCATTTCGCGTATTGCAGCCCGTCTATCCGCACCAAGCGCCCGCCTCCATTCCGGTTCGAGGTCAACCGGCAACCATCGTGCAGACCCGACCATCCATCATCTCGACCGTCAAGCCTTCCACGAGGCCGACTTCAGGAGCTGGCCATTTGCCCACTGCGTTGGCGCCCCGAAGGCTCACTTCCTGATTCCGGGACGGGTGAACATGAACCGCGCCCGTTCTTTCGATGCAGGAAAGACGGCGCCACCGCACCTTGCCGCTGCCGTTGATCGAGATCCAACCTTGGCCGACGGTCTCCTGGTCGAAGAAGGGGCGAAGCCCGCAGAGAGCTCTCTCATGACGAAGGCAAGGGACGACCTCCCCGGCCCCGTTCCCCGATTCGCCTTCGCGACAGGGCCTGCGCCGCGCCGGGGTGGCGGCGAAAGGGAAGCCGGGCCCGAACAGGGAGCCTGCAGGCCGTTCGATGTCCTGCATCCTGTCGGGCCGCTCTCGTCGATTGACGGGCGAGGATCGGCGCAGAGTAGGCGGCTCGCGTCGCGGGCTCCGGCGGCGTCCGTGTCCAAGAGAATGGCCAGCCCTTGCAGCCGGGACCAGGTCAATTCGTGACAAGTGAGGCAGATCCGGACCGGACGGTTTGCATGTTCCCTGAACAGGCCGCTTCGAAATGGCGTTGACGGCCATCTGCGATGCCGTTCATTCCCCGGAATGCGCTTGTCCCGAACCTGCCCCTTGTCGCTTCAACGCCTCGCCGACCGGCATTGCACGCTCATCCGTCCTCGCGAAGCCGGACAGCTGCATCCCCGGCCCGCATGCCGTCATCGGCCCGGTCCAGGCGCAGATAGGCCAGCCCCAGACCGCCGTTCTGCGAATGAAGCACGCCGGCAACCTGCCCCTTGCCGTTCAGGACTTCAGTACCGACAGGCGCTTCGCCAGCGACATGAACCCGCTTCAGCCCCTTGCGAAGCTTCGCCTTGTGCTTCATCCGTGCAGTGACCTCTTGACCCACAAAGCAGCCCTTCTTGAAGTCAACGCCGTTCAGCCGCTCGAAGCACGCCTCAAGAGGATAGGTGTTGTTTGGAAGCAACTCGATGCCACTTTCCGGCACACCGGCAGCGACGCGAATCGCCTCCCAATCCGCCGCCTCGCCCGCTCGTCCGTCATAGGCCCGCCAGCCCAGTGCAGGATCTCGCGGATCGGGAAACGCACCTTCCGGTGCATTGCCAAGGCCTCGTGCAACGATGATGTCCGTTTCCTCGATCGTCACGTCTGCCCGCAGCTTGTACATCTGCAGGCGCTGCGCCAGCCCCTTTGCCAGTCCCTCCGATACATCGAGCAGGATCGCGTCCCCGTCGGAGACGAGGAAGAAATCCGCAAGATACTTGCCCTGCGGCGTGAGGAGAGCAGCCCAGACAAGCCCGTCCTTCAGGCGTGCCACGTCGTTGGTGACGAGGTTCTGGAGGAATTCCTCCCGGTCAGTTCCGGCAATCCGAAAGACCTTGCGTCCGCTCATGCTGGCCTCCTGCAGGTTTCATGGCCAATATAGGGATTTGCCAGCCGGATTGCAGCCATGCCCGCACCCATTGCCGTCATCATCCCTTCGCTCAACGCGGCCCATGCCCTGCCCGCCACGACCGAGGCGCTTCT
>VXPN01000127.1 GCA_009839535.1 Boseongicola sp. SB0662_bin_57
CTCAACTACATCATGGCACTCAACCAGGCGATCAAGGCGGGAGCCGACGAGGCACTGATGCTCGACGACAGGGGATTCGTCGCGACATGCAATGCAACCAACTTCTTTGCCGTGAGAAACGGACGGGTCCTGACATCGACCGGCGCAAGTAGCTTCAACGGAATCACTCGCGCCAACATCATCGCGCTTTGCGACAGTCATGGCATCTCCTGCGAGCAGAAGGACTTCACTCTCGCCCAAGTCTACGACGCGGACGAAGCATTCGTGACCGGCACGTTCGGCGGACTGACGCCCGTGCGCATGGTGGACGGCCACCCCATGCCCTCGGTGATGGGGCCGATCTCCTCCATGCTGCGCGAAGCCTATCTGGAATATGCCGCAACATGCGTTTGATCCAGGGGTTGTGAAGTCTTGGGATGATTCCGAGATCGGACTTGAACAACGTTGCAGCAGATCAGGCAATGAATCTGGCGAAACACGCCTTGGTCAGCGGCGAACGGTGCGGCTCATTTTCGAGCGAGCCAATTCGAGAAAGTGGGCCTTGATACGCGAGAACAGTCCCGGTGGGATGAAACCGTAGCTGTAAACGTCTCGCTGGCCTGCTGGCAGGGTGGAAAGCCCGGCGTCGGGCCATTCATCGACATTGTGTTCCGACAAGATCACCCAGCCAGACGTTTCATCGAGTCCCAAGGCCCGTCTCCGCCTAGCAAGGGACTTCGATGCCTGCTGAATCGCAGCCAAGCGGTGTGTGGGTCACCGGAAGCAGCGCGACATGTCGCGGTCGAACGGCATGTTCAGCCGCGGCTTTCAAGCAGGTAGGACAGGCCTTGCCCCGGTTGCGACCGGCCGCAGCTTCATGCATCCAGAGACCGTCGTAGCGGCCGGCCAAGCCCGGCTCCGGGTCGGGAAGTGCACCGTTTCGTCGCTACTTCATGCCCACGACAGTGAAGCGGCAGCGTTAGACTCAGTGGGCCTTCGCGGCGGGCCGGTTCCGGGCGAGGCTGCATTGGGCTGCACTCGGCCTCTGGGCAAATCCCGAAAGGATGGGAATCCAAGCCGTGCAAATGGTCATGGCGATCAACTGCCGGAAGGTTGTTTGTCACGAGATAGATGCGCACACTTCGCCGCGTTCGACGCGACGCGTTCTGACCAACGCTGACACTGAGTCGGAGGAGGCGACAAGGTACAAGGGTTGCAGGATTGGAAGCCGCCGCCGAGACTTGCCATCCTTTTGCTCAAGAAACGAAAGGGATGGCAGCACCATCCCTTCGCATCTAGTTCCCGCCGAGGCGGGCAGCGGACGCGGGCAGACCCGCGCCGTATGTGACATGTAACATAGCAACTGGAATCAGGATGTCGACAGTCCGGTCGCGGCAGTCCTTGGAGGACAAGCGCTACGACCCGATTGAAGTCCGTCCGCTCAACTCTCGGCACGACCTGGCCAGGCGTGTGCAGGCGACTGACAGCCACCGTGGTCAGGCAATCGCAGACAACCCACGCGCGCAGTCCATCCAGCGGCGAAGCGATTGGGTAGGCAGGTGAATTGTCCGGTTGCGACTTCGTGGTGAAGGGAAGAACCGCATGCAGGAGAAAACGGTCGTCGCGAAAGGAGCGCGGAGCTGTCCCTCGCCACTGAAATGGCACTCTTGCGCCGTGTTGTTTCGTCAACGGCATCGTCATGCCGGATCGGGGCTGTCACCAATGACTGCCCCGTCCAGGCAGAACTTCCGGCAGCCGGTTCCACGCCTTGCAAGCCAAGCGTTGAAGCAAGCTCATCTGCCACCAAGAAATTCCAGACCATGCCGTGATGATCGATCCGAACAGTGCGCGTCGTTTCCCGACGATGCCACCCTCCAGACTTCATGCCGGAGCATGCCCGCCCCACGCGGTCTCGATAAGGATCCGGTCACCCGCATCAAGCACCGCACCGCTGACGAAGCGGTGGTGTTCGCGCTTGCCTGAGGCCCGCAGAACATGCATGGAGTTCCGTCCCCCCGGCGGTGTGCCCGGTGCCGACCAGACCGGGATCCTTGCCCGTGTGTAACCGACCGAGAGGCTCGCCGGCCCCCTGAGTTCGTACTCGAGCGTCACGCCGCGCCCCCCGGCATGAATGCCTTCCAGGCGCGGCCGTTCACCAAGCGCCTTCTGCACGACTGTCAAGCCGTACCGCGCCTCGGCAACCTCGACCGGGCAGTTGAAAGTGTCGCCGTGGCTGATCGAGAACATCGCATCCATGCCCCTGCGCTCCCCGGTTGCGCCCCAGCCCCCCATCTGCGGCTCGACCATCGTGTAGCGGCGCCCGGTGTCAGGATGCCGTCCGGCGATGACAGTGCCGAAGATCGAGGAAAACGACCCGGAAGGCAGCCTGCCGGGCATCGCCTTCGCCATGCACTGCCAAAGCAGGTCGAAAAGCCGGATCCGGGTCTCGAAATAGTAGCCCTGCGGCGCAGTCGGGCCGGCATCAAATATGGTGCCCTTTTCGGTCAGGACCTCGAGCAGGGCAAAGGATCCCGCATTGGCAAAGCGGTCCGGATCGCAGAGCGCCTTGAAGATCATCTGCGACGAGATGACCGCGCCATCGCGGCTGGTGTTGTAAGGCGCTGCGAGTTCGTGTGGATTGCCGCGAAGATCGACCGTGAAGCGCTCGTCGGCAATCGCAATGGCTGCGCGCCAGCATGCGCCGTCATCCTGCTCCTCCTCGACCTCGAAGCGCCCCTTGGGAAGCGCGCGCAAACCGGCAAGCGCACGGGCGCGCCCGGTCTCGAAGGACTCGGAGATCGCATGTTCGACGGCCTCGCGCCCGAACTTCGCGAAGAGCGCGAGGATCTGTCCCTCTGCCGTGTTGCTGGCCGCGACCTGCGCCCAGAGATCGCCATGCACGAATTCCGGAAGGCGCGAATTGGTCTCGATGATGTCGAAGACTGCCTTGACCGGCCGCCCACGCCTGAAGAGCCGGACAGCGGGAAGGCGCAGCCCTTCGGCGAAGATCTCGGACACGTCCGTCGCCATCGATCCGGGCACCTTGCCGCCGATGTCGCCCCAATGGGCGATCGAGGCCGACCAGGCAACGCGCGCACCCTCGAAGAACACCGGCTTGGCAATCACCACGTCGTTCAGGTGCGTCACGCCGCCGTAGTTCGGATCGTTCGTGACAAAGACGTCGCCTTCCTCGATGGCATCGCCGTGCCTCGCAACCAGGACCTTCACGGCCTTGTCCAGCACGCCGACAAAGGTCGGAATCCCCGCTCCCGAACTGACAAGATTGCCCGCGGCATCCGTCACGCCCGTGCCCACATCCAGCACTTCGTAGATGATCGGGCTCATCGCCGTCTTGCGAAGCACGGCAAACATCTCTTCCGCCGCGTTCTCCAGCCCCGCCTGAATGACCGAAAGCGTGAAGGGGTCGGGCATCAGATCATCTTCGGATCACGCGGCAGTGCCGACAGGATTTCCGGTCCGTCCTCGCGCAGGATCACGATTTCCTCCAAGCGGATGCCGAAACGGCCCGGCAGGTAAATGCCGGGCTCGATGGAAAAGACCATGCCCGGCGCGAGCACCGTCTCCGAGACCGAGGTCAGGTAGGGCGGTTCGTGCACCTCGATTCCAAGGCCGTGGCCCGTGCGGTGCAGGAAATTGGGACCGTACCCGGCCTCCGCTATCACCCCGCGCGCCGCCGCGTCGACATCCTTTGCCCGCACGCCGGGTCGCGTGGCTGCCATGGCGGCCTGCACCGCGGATTCAACGATTGCATGCACTTCGAGATAGCCCTCGGGCGGCGTGCCCAGCACGGCCATGCGGGTGATGTCGCTGGACAGGCCATCCATCCCCGCGCCGATGTCCATCACCACCGCGTCTCCGGATCGCAGCACGGTTTCGCCGGTATGGTGATGTGGCATGGCACCGTTGCCGCCAGCCCCGACGATGTTGAAGAGGGGCGATGCGCCAAGCGCGGAAAAGCGCGCACGAATGACCTCGGCGACGTCCAGCTCCGTCATGCCCGGCTTCATCGCGGCCCAGCCCGCCTGCATCGCCTGGTCGGC
>VXPN01000455.1:0-1751 GCA_009839535.1 Boseongicola sp. SB0662_bin_57
GACATATGACCTCGTGATCGCCTTGACGGGAGGAGGCCCGGGCAGGGCAACGGAACTGCCTGCCACCTTCATGTATTCCTACACCTTCACGCGGAACCAGATGGGCATTGGCGCCGCGTCGGCAACGATCATGTTGATGACGATTGCCGCCATCATGATTCCGTACCTCTACTCCGAACTGCGGGAGCGGAAGTGATGGCCGCCATGCAGCAGGAGTCCGCGATTCGCACCAGCAGTGCCGCACGGGTCCTGATCTACCTGCTGCTCCTGATGTTCGCGTTCTTCTACCTTTTGCCGCTCTTCGTCATGGGCGTGAATTCGGTCAAGCCGCTTTCGGAGATCACCGGCGGCAACATGATGGCATTGCCGGAGATCTGGACACTGGAGCCGTGGCGGAAGGCCTGGTCCGAGGCCCAGGTCGGCGTTCAGGCGACGGGATTGAAGCCATACTTCTGGAACTCGATCAAGATGGTCGTGCCCGCCGTGTTCATTTCGACGATGCTCGGGGCGCTCAACGGATACGTACTGACCAAGTGGCGGTTCCGGGGCGACACGATCCTGTTTGGCCTGATGCTCTTCGCTTGCTTCATTCCCTTCCAGATCGTGCTGATTCCGATGGCGCGCGTGCTCGGCATCTTCGGGCTTGCCGGCACGACCTGGGGCCTGGTGCTGGTGCATGTCGTCTACGGAATCGGGTTCACGACGCTCTACTTTCGAAACTACTATGCCGCTTTCCCCACGGAACTGGTGCGGGCGGCGCAGATTGACGGCGCCGGGTTCTTCCAGATCTTCTGGCGCATCATGCTGCCGTCCTCGGGACCGATCATCGTCGTCTCCGTGATCTGGCAGTTCACCAATATCTGGAACGACTTCCTGTTCGGTGCGTCATTCGCCGACTTTTCGAGCCAGCCGATGACGGTGGCCCTGAACAATCTCGTCCAGTCGTCAACAGGGGTGAAGGAATACAACGTTCATTTCGCGGGGGCGATTCTTGCCGCGCTTCCAACTCTTCTCGTCTACATCGTCGCGGGCCGCTTCTTCGTGCGGGGCCTGATGGCGGGTTCTGTGAAAGGCTGAACAATGGGCTTTCTCGACATCGACAGCGCCTCCAAGACCTACGGGTCGGTTGAGGTGCTGCACAACGTGAACATCTCGGTTGGCGAAGGAGAGTTCCTTGTTCTCGTCGGACCCTCCGGTTGCGGAAAGTCCACTCTCCTGAACATGATTGCCGGGCTGGAGGACATTACCAGCGGCGAGATCCGCCTGAAGGGCAATCTCATGAACGGGGTGCATCCGTCCCGGCGAAACATAGCGATGGTGTTCCAGTCATACGCGCTCTATCCGAACATGACGGTCGCCCAGAACATCACCTTTGGCCTTGAAATGCACAAGGTGCCGAAGCCGGAACGCGAGTCGGCGATGCAGGAAGTGGCGGAACTCCTGCAGATCGGCGGACTTCTGAACCGGAAACCTGCGCAGTTGTCGGGCGGCCAGCGGCAGCGGGTTGCGATGGGTCGGGCGCTTGTCAGGAAGCCGGAAGTCTTCCTGTTCGACGAGCCGTTGTCCAACCTTGATGCGAAGCTCCGCGTCGACATGCGGACCGAAATCAAGAAGCTCCATCAGAATCTCGGGACAACGATCGTGTATGTGACGCATGACCAGATCGAGGCGATGACCCTGTCGACCCGGATTGCCGTGATGAACGAGGGTCATGTTCAGCAGCTTGGGACGCCGAAGGAGATCTACGACAC
>VXPN01000455.1:1851-4040 GCA_009839535.1 Boseongicola sp. SB0662_bin_57
GTCGTGGCCTCCGGCCGCATGGACGGGGTTCCTCCGGCGGTTCTCGAATTCGCGACCGACAAGGCCTACACGGCGGCACTCGGAAAGTCGAGCAAGGCGTTTTTCGAGCGCATGTCCTCAAGCGATGAACTGACCCTTGGCTTGCAGACAAGGCCACGTCTCTGTGCATGGGAAGGGGGACTGCCCATCCGTGAAGACGAGCAACTCATAGGTGCGATCGGCGTGTCAGGAGCGGTCGGTTCGGAAGACAGCGCCTGTGCAAGCGCCGCGCTGACGAGCGTCGGCTTGGACTGAGCTGTCATGCAGAAGTTTCGCATGGCGTCGACTCCGGTCAGTCTGGGTTGCCGCTGATCCCCCAAGTTCCGGTCCGAAGCGGAACGGGGACGGGCATTTGACGGCATTGGCCGTCACGCGACCGTTCCGTTCGATTGGGGCGCAAGCGATACGGAACGTCAACGGACAAGCGAGGTGCCCATGCCGATCGAGCATGCTCCTTTCAGCCAGGCGGAATACGATCGTCGAATGGCGAAGACTCGCAAAGCCATGGCCGCGGCCGGGATTGACGTTCTGTTCGTGACCGATCCGTCGAACCAGGCGTGGCTGACTGGCTATGACGGCTGGTCTTTCTACGTGCATCAAGGAGTGATTCTGGGGCTGGAAGGCGATCCGCTGTGGTGGGGGCGCCTTCAGGATACCAATGGCGGGCGGCGTACGGTGTGGATGAAGGACGACAAGGTGCTGGGCTATGCCGAGAGCTATGTGCAATCCACCACCTGTCATCCGATGGAAGACTTGGCAGAACGGTTGCGGGCGATTGGGCATGAGAAGGACCGGATCGGGGTGGAGCTTGAGAATTACTACTATTCCGCCAAAGCCCATATGGTGCTGAACGCGGAACTGCCGAATGCCACCTTTGTGGATGCCACCGCGCTTGTGAACTGGCAGCGCGGGGTGAAGTCGGACGAAGAAATGATCTTCATCCGGAAAGCTGCGAAGATCACCGAGAAGATCGTCAATGTCGCCTTGGAAAGGGCCAGGCCCGGCCTGCGCAAGAACGAGTTGGTGGCCGAAATTTGCCATGCCGGCTTGACCGGAGTGGACGACGACTGGGGCGACTATCCTGCCATCGTGCCGTTGACGCCCTCGGGGCTGGATGCAGCCGCGCCGCACCTGACGTGGAACGGCAGCGAAATGAAGGCCGGCGAATGCACCTTCTTTGAACTCTCAGGCTGTTATCGTCGCTATCACGCGCCGTTGTGCCGCTCGATTTTCCTTGGCAAGCCGCCGCAGACCATGCTGGATGCATCGGAAGCGCTTACGGCGGGACTCAACGCCGGGCTGGATGCCGCGCGCGCCGGCAACCGTGCCTGCGACATCGCCAATGCGCTGAACGGCGAGCTGGCCAAGGTCGGCATTGATCGCGGCGGGCGCTGCGGATACCCGATCGGCCTGAGCTACCCGCCGGACTGGGGCGAGCGCACCGTGTCGATCCGCCCTTCCGATGGGACCGTGCTGCAGCCCGGCATGACCTTTCACTTCATGCCGGGCCTGTGGATGGATGGCTGGGGCCTGGAGACAACGGAAACTATCGTCATCGCTGAGAGCGGTCCGGCTGAGACGCTGTGCAATGTTGAGAGACGGCTCTTCCTCGGCGGAGCAAGCGCCTGAATTGACGGCACACAGACCGGCAAGGATGCCCGGAACGCCCGCGCGTTTGACTGGACAAGATTCTTCGGAAAGCACGAACTGCCTGCGCGAGCGCCATGAGGTCGAAGGCGGCGCTTCGCAAGGTCGATTCCGATCATCCTTGCCACGGACAACGAGTTTCCCGCCTGCCGAAGGCAATTTGCGACGGACTGACCATTCACATGCGCATAAGGCGGAAACGATCGTGACGACTTCAATCGAGAGACACATGCGCCGACTGTCGGCATTTGTGCTTGCAGCAGCGGCATTGTTTTGTCGCTGCCGTTGCCGCAAGTGCCGCTCCGCCTGGTCTCCGGGCACCGGCACCCGTCATTTGCCTGGCAGACAATTTGGGCGAGGCCGATGATCGCGCCGGACGAAGTCCGGCAGCACGTAAACACGCGCCTGCATCGGGCGCGCGGCGAGAGCGCATTTGCTCTGCGCGGAACAATGGGTGCGGCCCAGATTTGTTAAGTCATGCGGCGACCCGCCACTGGAAGAAG
>VXPN01000541.1 GCA_009839535.1 Boseongicola sp. SB0662_bin_57
ACTGGCGGGCGAATCAGGCAATCGCGGCATGAGCAACTAATCTGGGCTACACCCGACGCGGATCATACTGGTGGACTTTCGCTGCGGGCATCATCTATGGTCTGCGCGCTAATGGCGAAAACGCCACCAATAGGGAGGAATTGACCATGGAAATTCGGACTAAGCTTGCCGTTGTGACTGCCGCGACCCTCGCGTTGGGCGCGCCCGCGACCGCAGAACCCATCACGGTCGTGTCGTGGGGCGGCAGCTACGGCCAGGCGCAGGACAACGCGCTGTTTAACGACGCATCCAGGAATTCCGGAATTGAGATCATTCGCGAATCCGGCGCCAGCATGTCGAAGGCCTGCCTGCAGGTGGAGTCAGGTGCGGTGACGTGGGATCTGGTGGTCACCGGGTCCGGAGGCGCGGCTGCCGCCGCAGCCAAGGGCTGCCTGGAGAAGATCGACTACAGCGTCGTGGACGTGTCGGACTTCTACCCCAATACCTACACGGACTATTGCGTTGGTTCCGACGTGTTTGCGACCGTCATGGCCTGGAACACCGACAAATATGGCGAGCCGGGCAGCGAGGGCGCCCCGAACAGCTGGGCCGACTTCTTCGATGTCGAGAAGTTCCCCGGCACCCGTGCGTATCGTGCCAACAATGTTGACGGCGCATTGGAGCCGGCCTTGATGGCGGACGGCGTGGCGCCGGAAGACGTCTACAAGGTGCTTGCAACCCGCGAAGGCAAGGAACGCGCAATCAACAAGATCCGCGAGCTGAAGCCGCATATCGCCGTCTTTTGGGAGTCCGGGGCGATGCAGGCCCAACTGATGAAGGACGGCGAGGTCGACATGACCACCGGCTGGAACGGTCGCTTCGACAACGCGAAGAAGGATGGCGCCACTGTCGGCTATACCTTCAACCAGGCGCTCTTGGACTATGACTGTTTTGCAATGCCGAAGGGCGCGCCGAACAAGGACACCGCCATGGCATTCCTGGCGGAGGTTTCGAAGGCCGAGTATCAGGCAAACCTTCCGTTTCACATCACCTATGGACCGACCAACAGGAAGGCCTATGAAGTGACAACGGCGCCTGCGGAACTGATCCGGGCGCTGCCGTCCCACCCGGACAACGTGCCATTCATGGTTCCGGTGAGCCTTGACTGGTATGCGGAACACCGGGCTGAGGCGCTGGAAATGTACATCGAGATGCTCAGCGAGTAGTCTCTGCAAGCAACGATTGCCGGGCGCGTGCAGTGCCCGGCGGTCGTACACGAATGGATTCCCGCTTGAAATTGAGTTTCGCTGTGACCGACGCTCCGCAAGGCACGACCGCGTTACCGATAGAGATCAGAGATCTGACCAAGCGATACGGCTCTGTCTATGCGCTGAACTCGGTTGACCTGGATGTCCGCAGCGGCGAGTTTCTCACGCTCCTTGGGCCTTCGGGTTCCGGCAAGACCACGCTGCTGATGGCGATTGCCGGATTCAACCGCCCGGACTCCGGCAGCATTCGGTTCGGCGAGGACGAGGTCATCCTGACGCCACCTCACAAGCGTGAAGTTGGCATGGTGTTTCAAAGCTATGCCTTGTTTCCGCATATGGACGTCGCCGGGAACATAGGCTTTCCCCTGAAATTGCGCGGCATCAGCGGTGCGGAGCGTGCGACGCGCGTCGAAGAGGCGCTGGAAACGGTCCAGCTTTCCGGGTTTGGGGCGCGCAACATCGACCAGTTGTCCGGTGGGCAAAGGCAGCGCGTCGCATTGGCACGTGCATTCGTGTTCGGACCGCGGATTCTGTTGATGGACGAGCCGTTGTCGGCGCTGGACAAGAAGCTTCGCGAGCGGATGCAGATCGAGCTCAAGCACCTGCATCGCAAGCTCGGCGTGACAACGGTTTACGTCACCCACGACCAGCGCGAGGCGCTGACGATGTCCGACAGGATTGCGGTCATCAACGACGGTGAATTGATTCAGCTGGACACGCCCGAAGTGATCTATAACAGCCCCGCAAACGCATTTGTCGCCGACTTCATCGGGGAGTCGACGATGTTGCCATTGACGAGAGACGACGCAGGCGCGCTATCTTTCAGGGGCCAGAAGGTCGACGACGCAGGCACGGACCAGAGCATGGACTGGACGCTTGTCGTGCGGCCGGAGCGCCTGTTCTTCGCCGGTGCCGGAGCCGAAACGGACGACCAGACAATCGTGTTGAAGGGCGTCTTGCGGGAAGCCGTCTTTCAGGGCGAGTCTGAAATGGCGCTTGTCGCGATTGACGACGACGTGGAAGTGGCCGTCAGGTTCGGCACCAGCGGCAGGGCAAGTCCCGCCGGCGGCAACACTGGCGATCAGGTCTCCATCGGCTTGGACCGCAGCGACGTGATCATCATTCCTGGTGGGCAAGCTGCCTGATGGCACGCGCTGATGCAGACGGTTCACGATCCGGCAAGCGCCTTCACGAGGCGGCGCTGAAGCGTCAGCACAGGCGCGAGCAGTGGTCCGTGCTGAGCCTTGTCGTACCGGCCATGATCGTGATCGTCCTGATCATCCTGATACCGCTGTCATGGCTGTTCTACCTGTCCTTCCTGGGGGATGACGGCGGATTCTCGCTCGAAAACTACCACAAGATGACACAGTACAAGTCGTACTACCGGATCCTTGTCACGACGTTTCAGGTCAGCATACTGACCACGCTGGCCTGCATCGCGCTTGGCTATCCGTTGGCGTTCTTCCTGGCCCAGCTGCCGCCCAGGTGGGCGGGCGTCTTCATGCTGGCGGTCCTGCTTCCGTTCTGGACGTCGCTCCTGGTGCGCACCTATGCCTGGCTGGTGTTGCTGCAGAAGCGGGGCATACTGAACGAATTCGCCATGCAGGTCGGGCTGTGGGAAACGCCGATCAAGCTCGTGCACAACATGACGGGCACGCTGATCGGCATGGCGCATATCATGCTGCCGTTCCTGATCCTGCCGCTCTACAACGCGATGCGGAAAATCGACAAGGACATGATGCATGCCGCCGCCAACCTTGGCGCCAATCCGGTCAATGCATTCTGGCGCGTCTATTTCCCGCTGTCGCTGCCGGGCATGGTCGCCGGCTCGCTGATCGTCTTTGTCCTGTGCCTCGGGTTTTACGTGACCCCTGCCGTGCTGGGCGGCGGCCGTGTCATCATGGTCTCGAACCAGATCACCGCCATCCTGGAGAATCAGTTCGACTGGGGAGCGGCCAGCGCGCTCGGGGTCGTGCTGCTGGTTGCCACGACCTTCACCCTTTACGTTGCTGCGCGCCTGTTCAGGTTCGACGCGGCCCTCTTCGGGAGAGATTGAATGAACTGGTGGAGCCGCCCTGCGGCAGACACCCAGATCACGCATGGCAGTCGCCTGTGGCTCTACGTCCTTTCGGCGATCATCATGCTGCTGCTGGTCGCGCCAACCCTGATCGTCGTCCCGATGTCGTTTTCGGATTCGCAGTACCTTGAGTTCCCTCCCAGCACATGGTCCCTGCGCTGGTACGAGGAGTACCTTGGTTCGGCCAAATGGATGCGTGCGACGGCAACGTCGTTCCAGGTCGGGTTGCTGACGATGCTCGTTGCGACGCCGCTCGGGATCATGGCCGCATACGCGCTCTTCGTCTCGCGCCACCGTGCGACAAGGGCGATCTTCCTGTTGCTGATCACCCCGATGATCGTGCCGGTCATCCTGATCGCGATCGGGACATTCTACGCCTATGGCCGGGTCGGGATGAACAACACGATTGCGGGGCTGGTGCTTGCGCATTCCGCCCTTGCGCTGCCTATCGCGATCATCGTCATCACCGCGGGGCTAAGGTCCTACGACCTTAGTCAGGAACAAGTGGCGCGCAGCCTGGGCGCCACCCGAACAAATGCGTTCTTCCTCATTACGTTGCCCCAGATCCGGTTTTCGGTCATCACGGCGGCGCTATTGTCGTTCCTGACCTCATTCGATGAGGTGATCATAGCGATCTTTGTCTCTGGTGGCGCCAATGCAACCCTGACGAAGCACATGTTCGCGGCGCTGCGCGACTATATCGATCCGACGATCG
>VXPN01000438.1 GCA_009839535.1 Boseongicola sp. SB0662_bin_57
CCGGACGGCCGATCATCCTTGAATGGGTTTCGCCCCGAAAGTCGGTCCACTCCCGCTCGAGCTCGATGGCCTCGTCAAATGCGACGCGGGCAAGCTCCGCCGCGACGGCACGAATGCGGCCCGCCTCGATCCCCACCCTTGATGCCACGGCCTCCGGCGCGAATTCGTCGCTCAGGTACCTGTCGGCCATGTGCTGCAGCACGGTGCGGTGCGAAACGCCTGCGGCGCGGTGCACTGCCGAAAGGTCAGGCTGGATTCCTGGCGTGTCATGGGCCGCGATCTTGCCGGTCCGACGGTCGATGACGAGCTTCCTGCCGGCCTCGTCGGCCAGGAGCAGCCCGAACTCGTCGGACGTGCTGTCGCCGTTCACGAGGCAAGGCGCGTCCGTGAAGCGCGAGAGGTATTCCAGATCGATCCGGCCGGCCTTCATCAGGCAATGGACCAGCGACAGGATGAACAGGCCGTCCGTTCCCGGCGTTATGCCCAGCCATTCATCGGCGACCGCATTGTATCCGGTTCGAACGGGATTGACCCCGATGATCCGTGCGCCCCGCGCCTTCAACTGGCCGATGCCCATCTTGATGGGGTTTGAATCGTGATCCTCGGCGACGCCGAAGATCATGAAGAGCTTCGTGCGATCCCAGTCCGGCTGGCCGAATTCCCAGAAGGCCCCGCCCATCGTGTATATTCCGGCCGCCGCCATGTTGACCGAGCAAAAGCCGCCATGCGCGGCATAGTTCGGGGTTCCGAACGCCTGCGCCCAATGGGACGTGAAGCTCTGCGACTGGTCTCGACCGGTGAAGAACGCGAGCCGTGACTGGTCGGTCTCTCGCAGGGGCTTCAGCCACGACACGGCGGTTTCAAGGGCCTCGTCCCAGGAGATCTCCTCGAAGCGGCCCGAACCTCTCGGTCCGGCACGCTTCAAGGGAGCCTGCAGCCGGGCGGGCGAGAGGTGCTGCATGATGCCCGAGGCGCCCTTGGCGCAAAGGACGCCCCTGTTGACGGGATGGTCCCTGTTGCCCTCGATGTAGGCGACCTGACCGCCCTTCAAGTGAACGTTGATGCCGCAGCGGCAGGCGCACATGTAGCACGTGGTCTGGCGGACCTCGTCGGACACCTTGGGCGAAGTATCGACTTTCGGTGCGTTCATTCGGTCTCGTGGTCCCCAACTGTCCTGCCACAGGTGTCGCCAAGAACTGGGCGACGCAAGGATCAGATCATTCCTTCCTGACCCCCGATCGTCGCTTGCCATTCGCGCGCAGCACTGCAAGACCTGCGACAGAAAGCGAGGAATCGCAATGGAAATGCGACGTGCCGGACGTCTGCTTGTTGAATGCCTTGAGGTGCTTGGCGCGAAGCACGCGTTCGGGGTGCCCGGCGAGTCGTACCTTTCGGTGCTTGACGGGTTGTTCCAGTCGCCGATCAGCTTCGTGAACTCCCGGCACGAAGGCGGCGCAGGCTTCATGGCGGCCGCTTACGGAAAGCTGACGGGACGGCCCGGGCTCTGCTTCGTGACGCGGGGACCGGGTGCCACGAACGCCTCGATCGGGGTTCACACCGCGATGCAGGACAGTTCGCCGATGATCCTCTTTGTCGGGCAGATCGAGACGACCGCCCGCGAGCGCGAAGTGTTCCAGGAGGTCGACTACCGCGCCTTCTTCGGAAACCTGGCAAAGTGGGCAACGGAGATCGAGCATGTCGAACGCATTCCGGAAACCGTTTCGCGCGCCTGGTCGACGGCGCTTTCGGGCCGCCCCGGACCGGTCGTCGTGGCGTTGCCCGAGAACGTCGTGGCCGCCGAGACGGGCATCGCCCCGATCACCCGCGCTCCCGCCCTGCCGGCGCCCGCGCCGTCCAGCGACGTCATCGGCGAGATCCGATCAGCCCTCGAAACCGCCGCACGGCCGGTCGTCCTGGTTGGGGGCGGTGGCTGGACACCGTCCGGCCGGGACTCCCTTGCGCGGTTTGCCACAGGTACGGACATCCCGGTGGTCACGGCGTTCCGGTTCCAGGATCTCCACGACAACACGCTCGACACGTTTGCAGGGGAAGCCGGGGTGGGCATGCTGCCGGAAGTCCGGGAAACGCTTGCGGTCGCCGATCTCGTTCTGGCGCTCAACGTGCGCTTCGGAGAGATGACGACGGACAACTACGCGCTCTTCGACCTTCCGGACATGCGCCAGACGCTGATCCACGCGCATCCGTCCTCGGCGGAGATCGGGAAGATATATCAACCCGACATCGCGGTGCAATCATGCCCGAACGCCATGGCCCATGCGCTGGCGGAAATCCCGGTCAAGGGAAACTGGTCCGGCTGGCGACGGGCCGCGCGTCAAAGGTACGAGGCGACCTTCGACCTGCCGGTCCTGCCCGGCCCGGTGAACATGGCCGAGGTTGTGCGGCACCTTCAGGACCGGCTCGACGAAGACGCGATTCTCACCAACGGCGCCGGAAATTTCTCGATCTGGCACAGCAAGTATTTCCGCTACGGCGCCGGCCATCGTCTTTTGGCTCCGCAGTCCGGGGCGATGGGCTACGGACTGCCCGCCGCGGTCATGGCCAAGATCGTTCACCCCGGGCGACAGGTTGTCTGCTTTGCTGGCGACGGTGACTTCCAGATGAACTGCCCCGAGCTCGGCACGGCGATGCAGACAGGCGCGGCACCAGTGATTCTCGTCCTGAACAACCGGAGCTACGGCACCATCCGGATGCACCAGGAACGGCACTTTCCGTTCCGCGTGTCAGGCACGGAGCTCGCGAATCCGGACTTCGCGTCCCTTGCTCGCGCGTACGGGATGCTCGGAGAGAAGGTCGAGAAGACGGCGGATTTCGCGCCTGCCTTCGAGCGCGCCCTTGCCAGCCCCACGGGTGCATTGCTTGAAATCCCGATCGCGACCGAAGCGTTGACGCCCCACCTTACGATAGCCGATCTTCACGAAGCTCCGAATTGACTGGCTGCGTCGGGTTCCAGCGGGCGCCTGGCGCCGCTTCATGACGTCAACGCCGCCTGCCTCTACCTGCCCAATGGGCCGCGACTTGCGGGCTTGCCGGTTTCCGTCCCCTCAGGCGACGGAACGACGCTCAGACGGACACGGCTGGAAATCCGGAAGACGTGCAAGGGCCAGGAAACCTGCGATTCGGACAGCGGTGGCGGCCGGACGGACCCGCGGCCAAGGATGCCGTGCCGCATCTGAACGTCCGCCTTGAGCCCGAAGCGCACGCTTCCGCGCTGTTCCGAGGTCCTCGTTTCAGCAAGACCGAGAGCTGCTCCGATCTGTCATTCAAACCAGCTCCGAAGCAACCACCTTGACGGATGGTCTGGATGGTTCTCGAATCCGTCGCGTGCGTGCAACATCATCCTGTTGTTCACAACGATGATGTCGCCCCGACCTAGCACTACCGAGTATACATAAGTCTGCATGGCAACGGGTTCATTCCGGTTGCCGCAGCGCGTGCCTCTGCCCGGCCCGGAACCCGATCCTGTGGCCCAGCGTGGCGCTCGTCAGCCGCGTCTGGCCGTGCCACATGATCTGGCTGCCGGGGTCCGGGTCGTGCTTCCGGTCGCGGTATCCGCCGAGATGCGCGACCAGGCGCACGGCGTCGCCGAGCCGCTCCGGCGCCCTCAGGCCGTGCTCGGCCGCGTAGTCTCGCAGGAAGGCGAGTTCGCCGTCCGCGAACATCAGCTCCGGCTCGCAGTCGGGGACCTGGCGCCCGAGCAGGGTCATGACCATGATGCGCCACGCGATGACGGCGTTGATCGCGACCGCCCGCTGCAGCCGGTCGGCGGTGCGGAACAGCAGGAACTCGACGCGGCAGCCGGATTTCAGGACGCGGAAGAAATCCTCCACGCGCCACCTCTGAAGGTAGTGGCCGACGATCTCGGCGGCCTCCTCCGCGCTCCCGACCTCGAGGGTGGTCAGCAGGAACCACTGCACGGGGTCCTCGCCCTCGGGCGGCGCGACCTCCCGGACGTGGACGGCGTGCAGGGAGACCGGCTCCGCGCCGGGAACGGCGCCCGTCGCCGGCAGCGTGAC
>VXPN01000398.1 GCA_009839535.1 Boseongicola sp. SB0662_bin_57
CGGTCCCATGGCTCGACCGGGCAGTGCCAGGATCCGGGACGCGTGTTCAAGGGCAAGAAGATGGCCGGCCACATGGGAGCCGCACGCGTGACCACGCAGAATCTCCAGGTTGTCCGCACGGACGCTGATCGCGGCCTGATCATGGTGAAGGGCGCGGTTCCGGGATCGAAGGGCGGATGGGTCACCATAAACGATGCCGTCAAGAAGCCGGTGCCGGATAACGTGATGCTTCCTGCCGCGCTCAAGTCGGACGCAGCGGCCGCCGCAAAGGTCGCCGAGGAGGCTGCCGAAGCTGCCGCGGCCGAGGCAGAAGCCGCTGCGGCAGGTGCGGCAGAGGCTGAACAGGCGGCCCTCGACGCGGCGGAAGCCAAAGAGGCGAAGGTGGACAAGGTGGCGCTCGCCGAAGCCGCTGAAGCTGAAACCGCCAGTTCCGAAGCGGCGGAACGGAAGGATCATGAGGAATGAAACTCGACGTGATCAAGCTAGACGGCAAGAAGGCCGGGTCAGTCGATCTCGGAGACGAGATATTCGGTCTCGAGCCCCGTGCCGACATCCTGCACCGTGTCGTCCGCTGGCAAAGGAACAAGGCTCAGGCCGGCACCCACAAGGTCAAGACCCGCTCCGAAACCAGCTACGCCAGGAAGAAGATCTATCGCCAGAAGGGCACGGGCGGGGCGCGCCACGGCGACCGAAACGCTCCCATCTTCCGCAAGGGCGGCGTCTACAAGGGACCCACGCCGCGTAGCCACGCCCACAAGCTGCCCAAGAAGTTCCGGAAGCTAGGTCTGCGCCACGCGCTGTCGTCAAAGGCCGCGACCGGAGATCTCGTCATTCTGGACGCAGCGACCGCGACAGAGCCCAAGGCAGGGATCCTCGCCAGGAAGGTCCGGGAACTCGGATGGCGGCGCGCCCTGATCATTGACGGCGCCGAAGTGGACCAGAACTTCGCGCTTGCTGCCTCCAACTTGCCCGATGTCGACGTGCTGCCGTCCATGGGTGCCAATGTCTATGACATCCTGAGAAGTGATACGCTGGTGATCACGAAGGCAGGTGTCGAAGCCTTGGAGGCCCGACTGAAATGAGCGCGACCCCAGAACAGTACGACGTGATCCGCAAGCCGGTCATCACCGAGAAGTCGACCATGGCGTCCGAGAGCGGCGCAGTCGTGTTCGAAGTGGCGATGAAAAGCACCAAGCCCCAGATCAAGGAGGCCGTCGAAGGTCTTTTCGGCGTGAAGGTGAAGGCGGTCAACACGACCATCACGAAGGGAAAGTCCAAGCGGTTCCGCGGCACCAGCGGTCGCCGCAAGGACGTGAAGAAGGCCTACGTGACGCTTGAAGAAGGCAACACGATAGACGTAACCACCGGGCTTTGATAGAAAGCCGCGAATGCACGGCCCCCATGAAGGGGGCCGAGCTTGTTTGAAACCGGGTCGCTGACCCAAGGCAGACGGAAGACAGGAAGCATGGCACTCAAGTCGTACAAGCCGACGACGCCTGGCCAGCGAGGGCTGGTGCTGATCGACCGTTCGGAGCTTTGGAGCGGCCGGCCGGTCAAGGCCCTGACCGAGGGCTTGGCAAAGAAGGCTGGTCGGAACAATGCCGGACGGATCACGATGCGGCGTCGTGGCGGGGGCGCGAAGCGCCTTTATCGCAAAATTGACTTCAAGCGGACCAAGCGCGACATGGAGGCAGCTGTGGTCCGGATCGAGTACGATCCGAACCGGACGGCCTTTGTCGCGCTGATCGAGTACACGGATGGCGAGCAGGCCTACATCATCGCGCCGCAGAGACTCGGTGTCGGAGACAAGGTCGTCTCCGGCGACAAGGTCGACGTGAAACCCGGCAATGCGATGCCGTTCGCGGGCATGCATATCGGCACCATTGTCCACAACATCGAGATGAAGCCGGGCAAGGGCGGGCAGATTGCGCGGGCAGCCGGTTCGTATGCACAGTTCGTGGGTCGCGACGGAGGCTATGCCCAGATCAGGCTCTCCTCGGGCGAACTCCGCATGGTGCGCCAGGAATGCATGGCGACGGTTGGCGCAGTCTCCAACCCGGACAATTCGAACACGAACCTGGGCAAGGCTGGCCGCAACCGGAACCTGGGCAAGCGGCCAAGCGTCCGCGGCGTCGTCATGAACCCGGTCGATCACCCGCATGGCGGCGGCGAAGGCCGGACTTCGGGCGGACGCCACCCGGTCAGCCCGTGGGGCAAGCCGACCAAGGGTGCACGCACCCGCAACAAGAACAAGGCGTCGTCGAAGCTGATCCTGCGTTCGCGCCACGCCCGGAAGAAGAGGCGCTAGCACATGAGCCGTTCAGTTTGGAAAGGGCCTTTCGTAGACAGCTATGTCCTCAAGAAGGCCGAAAAGTCACGGGAGTCGGGACGGAACGAGGTCATCAAGATCTGGTCTCGTCGTTCGACCATCCTGCCGCAATTCGTCGGGCTGACCTTCGGGGTGTACAATGGCCGGAAGCATATTCCGGTTCTGGTGACCGAGGAGATGATTGGCCAGAAATTCGGCGAGTATTCCCCGACGCGAACCTATTACGGTCACGCGGCCGACAAGAAGGCGAAGAGGAAATAGGCCATGGGCAAGGGCAGGAATCCGCGCCGCGTGGCGGACAACGAGGCGATGGCAAAGACACGAATGCTTCGCACGTCACCTCAGAAACTGAATCTGGTCGCGGCCATGATCCGTGGCAAGAAAGTCGAGAAGGCCATGTCCGATCTTGCCTTCTCGAAGCGCCGGATTGCAATCGATGTAAGGAAATGCCTTCAGGCCGCAGTCGCGAATGCGGAGAACAACCACAGCCTTGACGTGGATGAACTGGTCGTGGCCGAAGCGTATGTCGGAAAGAACCTCGTGATGAAGCGTGGCCGCCCGCGGGCACGCGGTCGCTTCGGACGGATCAAGAAGCCGTTCTCCGAGCTAACCATCAAGGTCCGCCAGGTTGAGGAGCAAGCGTAATGGGCCAGAAAGTCAATCCGATCGGGATGCGCCTGCAGATCAACCGGACATGGGACAGTCGCTGGTACGCGAACACCAAGGAATATGGGGACCTGCTGCTTGAGGACGTGGAGATTCGCGCGTTCATCAAGGAAGAGTGCAAGCAGGCGGGCGTGTCGCGTGTCATCATCGAGCGGCCGCACAAGAAGTGCCGCGTAACCGTCCACACGGCGCGGCCGGGCGTCATCATCGGCAAGAAGGGCGCGGACATCGAATCGTTGCGCCGCAAGCTTGCAGGCATGACGGAAAGCGAATTGCACCTGAACGTTGTCGAGGTGCGCAAGCCCGAACTGGATGCGCAGCTCGTGGCCGAGTCGATCGCCCAGCAGCTTGAGCGCCGGGTATCGTTTCGCAGGGCGATGAAGCGGGGCGTGCAGAACGCAATGCGCATGGGTGCGCTGGGCATTCGCGTGAATGTTGCCGGCCGCCTGGGCGGTGCGGAAATCGCGCGGACGGAATGGTACCGGGAGGGCCGGGTGCCGCTGCACACCCTTCGCGCGGACGTCGATTACGCGCTGGCGGACGCGCCGACCCCCTACGGCATCATTGGGGTCAAGGTCTGGATCTTCAAGGGCGAGATCATGGAACATGATCCGCAGGCACGCGACCGGCGTCATCAGGAACTGCAGGACGGCCCGGCACCACGCGGTGCGGCCCGTGGTCGCAACTAGGGAGCCAGAAAGATGCTGCAGCCAAAGCGCACAAAGTTCCGCAAGATGCACAAGGGCCGCATTCACGGCGAGGCCAAGGGTGGCTCGGACCTGAATTTCGGCTCCTACGGCCTCAAGGCGATCGAGCCGGAGCGGGTCACTGCACGCCAGATCGAGGCGGCCAGAAGGGCAATGACGCGCCACATGAAGCGTCAGGGCCGCGTCTGGATTCGCATTTTTCCGGACACGCCGATTTCGGCCAAGCCGATCGAGGTCCGGATGGGAAAGGGCAAGGGTTCGGTCGACCGGTGGGCGGCAAAGGTGAAGCCTGGCCGCATCATGTTCGAGATCGACGGCGTGAACGAC
>VXPN01000346.1:0-1526 GCA_009839535.1 Boseongicola sp. SB0662_bin_57
TCCAGCCGATCCTGACCCCAGAAACGCTTGTCATCGTCGGTTATGAAGAAGGGCGCCCCGAAGACCCCGGCATTCACCGCATCCTCAAGGTTCGCTTCATATGTCTCCGCGCCTGAGAGAAGTCCGCTGTCGGCAAGCCCGGGATCGAATCCGGCGGATTCAAGGCAGGACTTGATCACGGAGTCTTCGGCGATGTCCTTCTCTTCCGCCCAGCAAGCCCGGGCAATTGTCGCAACCAATGCTGCCAGGTCGCCGCTGCCGTCCTTCTGCGCCGCAATGACCGCGTAGGATGCCGGCGCAGGATTTGTCGGCCAATGAGCCGGATGCAGGTTGATCGGCATTCCGGCGATCTTGGCGTTCCGCTCCATCTCGATAAGGCGATATTCCTGACGTGATACATGTCGCTGCGCAGGCGGGACGCCGCCTGTACGCGCAAAGAGCGCCATCAGGTCCAGCGGCTTGTAGGTCATCGTGGCCCCGTGCCTGGACGCAATCTCGCCGGGGCGCGTGCCGGCCAGGTAGCAATTGGGCGAGAACACCCCGAGATAATAGTCGATATGCGCCATTTTCGCCTCACTTTCACAACTCAGTTTGCCTAACCGTACGCCCGTGCTAAGCGGTGTCAACTTTTGATTCGGCCGTGCGCACAGGCTAGAAGGACGCCATTGCCAATGCCCCAGATTGAAGGCCCGAAGATACTCGCCGGAAATTCGAACCCCTCCATGGCATCGGCCGTCTGCCGTCGGATGTCGATGCATTTCGGAACAAGCGTCGACCTGGTCAAGTCACGGGTTGAGCGCTTTAACGACGGTGAAATATTCGTGGAAGTGTTCGAGAACGTTCGTGGCGAAGAGACTTTCATTCTGCAGTCAACGTCAAACCCGGCCAATGACAACCTGATGGAATTGCTGATCATGGCGGATGCCCTTCGGCGCTCGTCCGCCCAGCGCGTGACTGCCGTCGTTCCTTATTTCGGCTATGCGCGCCAAGACCGGCGAACAAGATCTCGCGTTCCCATCTCGGCAAAGCTGGTCGCGAACATGATCGTGAGCGCTGGCATCGAACGTGTCTTGACCATGGATCTGCATGCGGCGCAGATTCAGGGCTTTTTCGACGTGCCGGTCGACAACCTCTACGCCTCTCCGGTCTTTGCGCTCGACATCAAGCATGCGTTCAGGGAAAGGCTGGACCAGATTACTGTGGTATCGCCGGATGTCGGCGGCGTCGCGCGGGCACGCGAGCTGGCCCAACGCATCGGAGCCCCGCTGTCTATCGTCGACAAGAGACGCGAGAGCCCGGGCGAAGTGGCGGAAATGACCGTGATCGGGGAAGTGAAGGACCGGGTCTGCATAGTCGTTGACGACATTGTCGATACCGCGGGCACCTTGTGCAAGGGGGCCGAAACGCTGATAGACGAAGGGGCGCAGGAGGTTCACGCCTACATCACGCACGGCGTCCTCTCGGGACCCGCAATAGAGCGCGTTACCGGCTCCGTCATGAAGAGCCTCGCGGTCACTGACACGATC
>VXPN01000346.1:1626-4013 GCA_009839535.1 Boseongicola sp. SB0662_bin_57
TGTGACGCTGGCAACCCTTGCAGGAGGGCAAATGGCAGGATACGCCCCGACGCATGCGCATCATTCGCGACACCACGTATGTGCAACCGCAGGATCGGGGAGCCACTGCCGCGATTGGCAATTTCGATGGTGTCCACGTCGGTCATCAGGCGGTCCTTGGCGTTGCGGCAAAGGCTGCAGACGCGCCGCTTGGCGTACTTACTTTCGAGCCGCATCCCAGAGAATATTTCGCGCCTTCCGCCCCGCCCTTCCGGCTCATGAACGCTGCCGCCAGGGCGCACCGTCTGCAAAGCCTTGGCGTCGAGATCCTCTACGAGATGTCGTTCAACGACCGCCTTGCCTCCCTGAGCCCGGAGGCCTTCTCCAAGGACGTCATCCGCGACGGCCTTGGTCTCGTCCATGTCACCGTGGGGGCCGACTTCTGTTTCGGGAAGGATCGCACCGGCAGCGCGGAGACTCTGCAAGCGCACGGCAATGAAATGGGATTCGGCGTCACGATTGCCGAACTGGTTGCCGAAAACGGAGACGAGGTCTCTTCGACCCGGATTCGGAAGGCCCTGAGCGACGGACAGCCGGAAGACGCTGCCGCCATGTTGGGGCACTTGCACCGGATCGAGGGCGAAGTGCTTCGCGGAAACCAGCGTGGGCGCGAGCTGGGCTACCCGACGGCAAACATCTCGCTGGACGGGCTGCACCCTCCCAGATTCGGGGTCTACGCGGTTAGGGTCGACGTTCTGGACGGCTCCGCCATGGGCAGCTACGAGGGCGTCGCCTCGCTGGGCGTCCGGCCGATGTTTGGCGAGAATGCGCCAAACCTCGAGGCGTACCTCTTTGACTTTTCCGGGGATCTCTACGGCATGAGCTTGAGCATCGCTCTCGTGTCCTACTTGCGCCCTGAAGTGAGATTCGAAAGCCTTGATGCGCTTGTCGATGCCATGGACGATGACAGCGCAAGAGCACGCTCCGTGCTGGCTGGCGCCCATGAGTGAGCCGCGCCACATGCCTGATCCCGTTTCGAAGCCGTCGTGAGCGCACCGGACCCGATAGATCGCGAAGGGCTCCGCGACCGCTTCTGGGAGCGTGTTCCTCTCGAAAGTCTGAGCCGGAAGGAATGGGAAGCGATTTGTGACGGCTGCGGACGCTGCTGCCTGAACAAGCTCGAGGATGCGGACTCCGGCGAGGTTGCCTATACGCGCATTGCATGCCGCCTTCTTGATGACGAGGCCTGCAGGTGTTCCCAATACGACATCCGCAAGCAACTGGTTCCGGATTGCGTCGTCCTGACGCCTTCGAACATATCGGAGGTCGCGCATTGGATGCCGCGCACATGCGCGTACAGGCTGATCTGGGAAGGAAGGCCGCTATACGACTGGCACCCCTTGATTTCCGGCACGCCGGAAACCGTGCATGAAGCAGGCGTTTCGGTCACAGGCTGGACCGTGCCTGAGTGGGAAGTCGGAACAGAGGACTGGGAAGACCATATCATCAACGACGCGTGACCGCAGTGGATTCCGCGCCGTTGACTCGCTAGCATTTTCTGTATGCGACTCACTGTCCCACTTGCGGCGCTCGCTTTCCTTGCAGGCTGCGCCTCGCTTTCCGAGTCCGATTGCCGGCAAGGCGCCTGGCGGGATATCGGTCTCGCCGACGGTGCGCACGGGAAGCGATCAAGCTACATCATGGAGCATTTCAAGGCTTGCAGTGAGTTCGGCATCACGCCGAATGCACAGGAATGGCATCGAGGTCGGGAAGCCGGACTGAATCAGTACTGCACCGCCGCCAATGCATATTATGTCGGGACGACCGGCACGCGCCTTTCGCCCGTCTGTCGCGGAGAAGACGCGAACGCCCTGCAAGCCGCCAACCTGCGCGGATTGCATTGGCACGAAATCGGACGGGAAATCGATCAGGCCAGGCAAGAGATTCGCGACATCAACACGCGACTGGCGGAGCTTTCGGCCGACAGTACCGAACGTTCATCGCTGGTGTTGCGGCGAAGCTTTCTCCGTCTCGAGATCTTGAATCTCCAGACGCAAAGGACGCACTACCGCCATCAACATTGACGCTCTCTGGTGCGGGCGGCCGGATTTGAACCGGCACGGGCTCTTGCCCCAGAGATTTTAAGTCTCATGCGTCTACCGTTCCGCCACGCCCGCTCGGACCGTGCTTAGGCGTGCCTCGCGCCCGGAGCAAGACCCAAGGAAGGAAGCTGAACGCGGGTCGCCCGTGCGAAAGCGGCCATGACTTCCTGGTCTTGTCGTGGCGGCAGAGACGGATTCCAGCCGATCCAGAACGGGATCAGAGCCTGTAACCTGCCCAGACCAGCGAAAGACGCCGACGAAACTCGCTTTCCGGAAGCGTTCCGTTCGCGACCCTGTCGGGCTGGT
>VXPN01000164.1 GCA_009839535.1 Boseongicola sp. SB0662_bin_57
TACGGATTGAAGGACATGCTTGACGGACATCCTCGATTTCTGCTTCGGCATGACTTCGAACAAGAGGAGATGCCGGGCCCGTATCGCAAGCTCGCACTGCCGGAGTCGGGAAGCGTGGCGGATCACGGGGCATTGCTGGCAGAAGGCTATGTCGGGGTGATCCTGGAACGGGGCGAGACCAACGCCCTGTGCTACGTGGCGGGCTCCGGGTAGGGTCGCGGGGGTCGACGGTTCGGAAAGATGGCGGCAAGCTCCACAAAGCACAGAACCCGGAAGGGGCGAAGCCTGCGGCGCGGCATCACCATGATTGCTGCCGCGGCCCTGGTGGCGGTGTCGGGAATCATCATCGCCTACGCGGAATTCCGCTATGACCTGGTGAGCCGGCGATACGAAACATCCTGGATCGAAGTGCAGTCGGATCTGCTCGACACGATGCTGGAACTCTATCGCGGGCGACTGGGAGATGTTGCAAGGACGGTTGTCCTGGATGCCGAGATTGACACGGCGCTGAGAAACGGCAGTTCGGATGATCTCAACAGGGTGCTTGAGCAAGCCAGGAACACGGTGCGCGCACGGCCTGAATTCGCCGTGCTTTCCGGCTCGGGGCAGATTCTGGCCACCACGGGTGACGAGGCTGGACTTGTTGAATCCGGCGCGATTCAGGAAAGAGCCACGGATGCCGTCCGAAACCGCATCGTTGTCTCTCCAGGCGGCTCTCCGTTCCTGGTGCACTACGCACCGGTACGGCGCGGCGACGTCGTCGTGGCCCAGGTCGTGGCGTATCTTGAGGTCAGCGACGGGATCTCGTTCTTTTTCCCGGATCTGATCGGGCTGGCACTTTCCCAGCCTGAGGGCGGGCTGCTCGGGCTTGCAGGAGATGTGCCGGCATTCGAATCCGCCCTTCCGGAGCCCGATGGACAGGCGCGGCACCAGATCATGTCCAGCCCGGATGGCAGGCGTTTCGACGTGGCGACCCTGCCGCTCAGGGACGAAGACGGGACCTTCTCCGGCGAGCTCGTTCTCCTGAGGGACATTTCTGACGCCTTGGAGCGCGAGGAAGTGCTGGCCACGCTGGCGTTCTCGTCGGTGCTGGTCATCGTCCTTCTTTCGCTCGGGCTGCTTGCGCGGGCGCTTCGCCTCGGGTTCCGGCCCTTGGGGGCGGTGGTGTATCTGCTCGATGCCATGGCACGCGGCGAAACGGGCCTGCGCATGCGCAACGTTGAGCCACCACCGGAGCCCGAGAGCGATGTCGAAGGGGGCCCTGAACGGTATGCGTACCACAGTGTCGCCAGGAAAGGCCAGAAGCCCGACAGTTCCGGCTCTGCGAGTCTCGCCCAGCGGTCGGTGGCGGAAATAGATACCCTTCTTGACACGGTGGAGCGCTTCCGTGCCAGCATCGACGCCCGCAA
This sequence comes from Boseongicola sp. SB0662_bin_57, assembly GCA_009839535.1. GTDB lineage: Bacteria > Pseudomonadota > Alphaproteobacteria > Rhodobacterales > Rhodobacteraceae > JAJEFO01. Next base: position 1,410 of record VXPN01000164.1, read on the forward strand.
TGCCTTGATCGCCGTCCAGGAGCAGCTCGAGAGCGCAAGGCGTATCCAGCAATCGCTGCTTCCGGAGGATTTCGATCTGCATCCCGGCCTCGATTTCAGCGGGCGGATGCGTGCCGCTCAGGATGTCGGGGGGGATTTTTTCGACGCTTTCCCGGTGGAGGACGGTCGCGTGGCGGCAGTGATCGCGGACGTGTCCGGAAAGGGCATCGCCGCGGCTCTCTTTGCCGCGCAGGCGAGCGTCGTGCTGCGATCGCATTGCCAAATGCCCGAAAACCTGCCCGAACAGATACAGGCGGCGAACAACGCGCTCTGCCAACGCAACCCCGAAGAGATGTTCCTTACCGCGATCGTGGCCTTCATTACGCCGCGAACGGGCGAAGTTGCCTTCGTCAATGCGGGCCACTGTCCACCAATGATCGCAGGTGCTGACGGAAAGGTCCGGCTTGAGATGCGACCGCCCAATCTCGTGCTCGGCGTCCTGCCGGACGTGGACTGGTCGCTGCATCACCTGACCTTGAGCCCCGGGGAGAGCCTGCTCCTTCACAGCGACGGATTTGACGAGGCACAGACAAAGGAAGGCGACATACTGGGCCGGGACAAGTCAATGGAGATTTTTGGCAAGGTGATTGCCGAGGCTGAGGGCCAGGATTGCGCGGGCGTGTCGGAACGCATTCTTGAGGAAATCGACCAGTTTGCCGGGGATGCGCCGCAGGCCGACGACATCACGCTGATTGCGATGAGACGGGTAGACTGAGCGCGAGCGCACCGGCGGCGCTCCCCGTCATTGCGGTTGTCGCTGGGTCCGGGCCAGTGACGTGCCTCCGGTCGGCTGGACCGGGTTTCGTGCATGAACCGTTCTGTAAGCGCGCGGTGTCACGCCGTAGTGCGCGCGGAAGAGCTTGTAGAAATGGCTCATGTTCTCGATCCCGCAATCAAGCGCAATGCCGGAAATGGACTGATCGCTGGAGCCGAGGGCCATCGCGGCGTACTGCATCCGGATCCTGTTGACGTAGACAGACGGCGTGATTCCAAGATGAAGCTTGGCCATCCGGCAGACGTGTTCGTGCCCGCGCCCGGCAGCGGTCACGAACCCGTTCGCGCCACGGCGGAACACTTCCGGGTGCTGCGCAGCCTGGCAAGCCATCGCGAGCCATGGCGGCATGGCCGCGTGGCCCGTGACCGCATAGTCCACGACCCGCGTCATCATCGCGAGCAGGAAGTTCTCGATCCGGGCGAGGCTGCGTCTTGCTGTCTGCAGTTCCAGCGCCGTGTTGATGGCGCGCTCCATTCGAGGACCGTGCAACTGGTGCACTTCGGGCATTGCGCCGTCCGCCCAGAAGTAGCGGCCGGCCAGGTCATCCCCGTAACGTTCTGCCAGATGGTCTGCGCTTTCAGTTCGGAACATCACGTTGATGATCCGGCATCCGGTTCTCCGCCTTGCGCGAAACCAGTGGCGGTCGTCGGGACGGACGAACAGGAGCGCACCCTCGTTGAGGAGCGCCGTTTCGCCGTTGATCCAGTGCCAGGCGGCGCCCCGCTCGATCAGGGAGAGCTCGTAGTAGTCGTGCGTGTGGGCAAATCGGGGAGGGGCGGTGTCGAGCGAGCTCCACGTGAAGTCATAGGCTGCGCCGTCCGACAGGCTGTCGGCGATCAGGAAGCGGCGGGTTTCCATGAATGCCGATATTCCACAATTTAGGGCATCCTAGAAGGCAAAAAAGTCAAGAAAAGACAAAAAATAGTCAACCAGCGGACTCGGCACGAGCCGCGGAATGCGCGAACTTCCATCCGAAGGATGACCATGTCCATGTTGCAGGAAGCAGAGCCTCAGGATCTGTCGTTCCGTCCGGTGGAAAACGACGTGCCGGCGCGGCTCAGCCCCGTGCAGGTCGATCAGTACAACCGTTTTGGCTTCGTGCAGCCATTCGACATTTTCGGGCAGGACGAAATCCGGCGCATCCGGACATACGTAGACCGCCTGATGGCGGACATGGGCGAGGATGGCGCTTATGGAATCAACTGCTACCAGGCACGCCTCTCCGGGCTGTGGGACATCGTCACCGATGCCCGTATCCTCGACTGCGTGGAGGACATCATCGGACCGGACATTCTCTGCTGGGCGACAGCGATCCTGTCGAAGAAGCCCCGCGACCCGAAGCGGGTGCCCTGGCATCAGGATGCATCCTTCTGGTCGCTCAGCCCTGCGCGCACCGTTACGGTCTGGCTTGCCGTCGACGACGCGGACGCGGAGAATGCGGCGATGCGGTTCATCCCCGGCAGTCATGACAGGGGTGCGCTGAAGGTCAGCGAGGCCCGAGGCGAATCGGTCTTTCACATCGAGACCGAAGGAGCCGCGGACCTGGGCCAGCCCTTCACCAACGCCTTGCGGGCCGGCCAGATTTCGCTGCATGCCGACATGCTGGTTCACGGGAGCCTGCCCAATTCATCGTCTCGTCGGCGCTGCGGGCTGACAATGCGCTATTGCCCGCCTGCGGTGCGGATAACCGACCCGGACTGGGCCGAGGGCGTGGAAGCGATCCTGTGCCGCGGGTCCGCGGCGGACTGGAAGGTGCATCCGCGTCCCGACAACGACGACATAAC
>VXPN01000208.1 GCA_009839535.1 Boseongicola sp. SB0662_bin_57
CGTAAGTTCCCGCCGGGATTGTCGACATCGAACGACCTGGAACCTTCAGATACGGTTGGACCTTCGTGAGGTCTTCCTCAGCGATCTGAACAAAGCGGATCGGACTCGACAGGCCAAATTCCTGAATGATCGCGGCACCAACAGGAGCAATGCGGATCATGGCGTCGACCTGACCATTGCGCATCATGGCCATGCCCTCGCCCCATGGCGCCTTGAAGCTTTCGTAGTCGCCTGGCTCCATGCCAGTGACGAGGCGTATGATTTCTTCGGTGTCAGTTCCGGCGCCACCGCCGCCAGGACCGACATACACCTTCCTGCCCCTCAGGTCATGATAGGTCTTGATGCCAGTGCTTTCCCAAGCAAAGGCCTGCATGGTCGCCGCATTGAACTCCATCAGCGATCGAATGCCGTCTGCGATTTCCGGACCTTTGTCACCCATGTCCTTGTAGGGGCCGGTTCCCGTGGCAAGGCGGGCATATTGACCAACGATCGTTGGCATTAGCTCAATTTTGCCTTGCCCCAGAAGCAGCATCGACTTGATCAGTTTCTGACCCTCGATGACCTGAACGTCGATGCCGGCGTCTTCAGCATATTTTGCCAACAGCTTGGTCATCGTGTTCGGCGCCGCGCCGGGTGCGGTGGTGTGTGCACGCAGCGCGTCGGCATTCGCAACGCCGGCAGATGCGGCCAAGGAGATGGCAAGACTTGCCACTCCAAGAACTTTTGTGAACGAGTTCATTTGTTTCTCCCTAGATTGTCCTTGTTCTTCTGGATAGGCTTATCCCTCTGGCCAAGGTGGCTCAAGATGTTGCGACCGCGCCAAAGGGGCCGGTTTCCCGGATCCGGCGCAGAGATCGTGCCGGCAACCGTTATCGAGGCGCGGAATGGCGCGGGCGGGCCGGAATCCTGGAAAGCGGAGACCTTTCGGGAATCGCGCACGGGACAACTGGCGCGGAATCAACGGCGCAGGGAAGTCTTGCTCGAGAGAGAGCACAAGCCTGTCCTGCAACGTCATTGCTCCTCCGACCGTTCTTCGAACGCAATGTTCATGTTCAGCCCCATGGCATCGAATCGTGCGTCTGCGCCGCCATCCAGCGGGATGTTGATGCCGTTCAGCCAATGGAATTCAGGCCGGCATAGTCCGACAATGGCTTTCGCAATCTCCTCCGGCTCGGCCACGCGAGGAGCAGCGGAGAGCAGGTCGGCCGTCGCTTCGGGTGAATTCCTCGCTGCGCGTTTGAACAGTTCGGTGTTCACCGGGCCCGGGCTAACCGCCAGAAAGGACACTTCGTTCCGGGGATGCGCGAAGGCCATATGGCGGGTCCATTGGATCAGGGCCGCCTTGCTGAGCCGGTAGGCGGCTTTGCCGTCGATGCCGCGCTCATTGGTAAATGCCGGGACCTGGGACAGGTCTGGTATGGCCCGAAACTGGGCAATGATCTCATCATGTTGTCGCCATTCGCGCCCGCCGATCGACGCAATCGAGACAATCCTTGATCCTTCGTTGGCGTTGCCAAGCAGACCCTCAAGAAATTGGACCTGTCCCAGATAGTTGACCTGAAGGATGCTCGCCGGCACAGCGCCAGGTGGCAAGCCAGCGAAACTGATCAGGAAGTCAAAGCACTCCCCGGTCCTGTCAAGTGCGTTCCGGATTGAGGCCTCATCCCGGAGATCCACCTGCCGGTGCGCACCGATGTCAGACGGCAAAATATCGAATACGACAACCTTGGCGCCCGCCTCTTGCGCCAGGACCGCAACGCGTGCACCGAGGCCGGACGCTCCACCGACGACGAAAACCGTCTTGCCTTCGAGGAACGCGAAGTCCGTCATGCCTCGGGCTCAAGGTGGTCCCCGACTTGCAGGGTGACGCCCGTATGGTCCGGGTACAGGTTGTCGACCCGGACGCCCGAAAAGACCTCCCATTGGATGAGATCGGTTTCGTCCTTCACGGTCACGTCAAAGACAATGTCGCCAATGTCCTGACGATTGTACTCAAGGATACGCGCATGCGAAGGGAACTCTGCCACATACCGCATGGTTCGATCGTCTTCGTCCAAACCGATGTCATCGCGACCTTGGGGCATGGAGATCGAGTGAATGACCAGCGCCGTATCGCTTTCTTCAAGTCGGTGGGCATCCCCCATTGCCCAGGTTCTTTCCTTCACGTCCTCGTCCGTCAGCGCCGAGGCCCAGACCTGTTCAACTGTCATTGCTTCCTCATCAACACGGAACTCGACCCCTCGAGAAAAGCTCTTGTGGAAGGGAAGGCGCTCCTGCCCTGGACGCGCGCCATAAATTCCGTTGTCAAAAAGGACGATGGTCCCTTCGGAGGTGATGCGGGGATTGTGTTGATGCCACGGCCAGCGGAAGTGTTCGCCGACGGGTTCCAGCAGCTTTTTCTGAAGCTCGTGCGACCAATTGCTGTGATCCCCCAAGATCCAAATGATGTCGCCGGATTTTCGGTCGATCTTCAAGACGCAGTCTTGAAGGCGCAGCGACACGAGCACGGAGTCATCGCGCGGATCGTAGGTCACTCCGTTCCCGTGTGTCCAATCTGCCGCCCCCGGAAAACCTCGGACATGCCAATAGGTGTCAAGCGCATCGTAGCCGGTACGATATGGGTCGAGATGATCGAAACTGTCCCAACTCCACACCACTTCACCGTCGGGCGAGAATTCGACGATCATGTCGCCGACAATTTCACGGTCTGCTTTGTGCTTGTCCGGTTCATGCACCGATGCTGGCCAGTCCTTGACCACCTTGGAATGACCGGAAAGGGCGAGGAAATTGCCGTTGGGCATCTGATGTGGCTGGTGGTGCAGGCTGCGCACATCGACCGGGATTCCGCCAGGATGCTCGCCCTGAGGTCGGTGCTTGGCGTACCATGCGTTTATGGTGTCACCTGCCACATCGATTTCACGGGAACAGGAATCCGTATCGTGAACGAACAGGTTTCCGTTCGACAGTTTCTCAATCCCTGCGGCACGCTTGTCCAGTTTGCGCATCCAGCGCACATGACCTTGGTTATCAATGGCGACAAGCATGCCCCATGTGGTGAACCATTTCCGCAAGGCCATCGTCATGTCCGGAATGCGCCCAACCGCCCGACGTCGCACGGTCAGGAACGTGAAGTTGCCGGCCATGCGATCAGGATCACACTTGTGCGTTTGGAACGGCGGCATTTCGAGTGGGCAGGTCGGAACGTCTTGCAGTTCGTGATGCAGCGTCTCAGGCCAAGTCACTGTTCCCGTTTGGCCTGACAATTGAACGGCGATCTCTGCTGTTCCGGATGGGTGGAAACCAAGCAACAGGTATGGCCCGTCAGAGACCGGGAACGTCACAGTCCAGACATCGTCGTTCTGCCTCATCCTGACTCGAAGGTTTTCTCCGCCTCTTGTTCCAACCGACAAGCTGGCAATCAATGGCGCATGTGAAGGACCGTGCGTTACCACTGGCGGTGAAAGAAAACGCATTTCAGACATCTCAACCCTCCCAGAATCGAGTATGTCAGGCATCCCGCCGGCTTGAAAAGAAGTGAATGCTTTGGTCAACTGGTAGCAGTTCTTATGGTGGTCGTTGCAGCCATGGAAACTGGTCTTGGCAAGCGATCCCCCCGTCAACGGCAAACATCAGCCTACAGCGTTCCGCGTTCCGATAGATTGGGACCTGTCCACCAAATGTGAGATTCGCCTGAGAGGCTGGCCTAAATTGTGGCTGGCGTCCCCCAGATGTGGCATTTCCTTGTCAGAACGCAACCAGACGAGCGAGGCTACCATGGCCTGGAACGGGATCACCCGGGAGAAGCATAACCGCGAGTCCGAGCGGCCAGATGCACAAGCCGACGGATGGGCGGCAGGCGTTCAGGAAGGCGTTCGGAGTTCCTTGCCCGGCGGATTCGGTCTTGAGATCCCGGCATCGGGTTTCCCGCCCGTGCCTTGTGCGTTCGGTTGAGACCGCTTCCCCGTAGTGCGTGCCCGCAACCGGTGGGGCGCAGATGGCGCTGGACA
>VXPN01000092.1 GCA_009839535.1 Boseongicola sp. SB0662_bin_57
GGGCAGCGGTCCTCATGGCTCCCGAGATCATGCCTGCCGCAGCAGTGGCATCGGCTGCCAGGAACATCCTGGCAAGATGGCGAGGCGCCGAAGCGTCGCCGCACGGATGGACAACGCTTTCGGCCGTCCATGCCCAGATCGACCGGCTTTTGCAGGAGGGGCGAATCGATGACGGCAGGGCAGGGGAAATCCGGGACTTCTGCGAAGGACGGGTCAGGACGCTTGAGGCCGGCTGGATTCCATGACCGTGCCGATCCGCGAATCACGATTGCGCCAAGCTGCCTGTCCGTAACGCAGTCCGACCACCTGAATGCCCTGCCATGGCGGTCCCTTCCAACGCAGGCTGCGTGCCAGGACTGGAGGGAATCGAGGCGTTGCCTTCATGCAGCCGGCCAAGCGGGATCCTCCGGCAAGCGTGCCATCAGGTCCACGCCACAGTCGGATGCGAAACGGATCATGTCGATCAGCACCCAGTTTTCCGCAAGCCGCCCGTCCCGGCTGGTGTAGAAATCCATGACCCTCTTGGTGATCTTCCGTCCGGTCGGCTTAACGCCGCGAAACGGGACGCCGGAGAACGTGCCCAGGAACTGTCCGGCGAATCCGGCAACGCGCGCTTCCGCCACGAACGCTTCCTTGGGCCAGGAACCCTTGCGCCCGGGGAACGACCTTACCGACGGGCCTTGCGCATGGTCGTAGAACTCTTGCAGCCCGTATGCGGAGCCGATGCCCCAAGGGCCGTGCCAGGCCATGTCTTCCTGCCAGTACTGCTCCAGTCCCTGGCTCGCCATGTCGCTGCCTTCGAGACTGTTGCAGCCGCCGACGATCATGTTCTCGACAAGGCTGCGCGTCGTCTCGGTCAGGTTCGGATCCTGGGGAGTCTTCACGATGCCGATTTCGGCAGGCGGCCCTCCGGGAATGTGCGCGCGCCCGGAGAAGGGCGGGAACATCTCGATGCCGGCCTGATGGGCGAGGCCGGGAACGTCCAGCAGGCAACGGATCTCGGCGATCCGGTCGCCTTCGAACCTGTAGAACTCGCCGAAGCGAAGCTTGCGGCTTCCCTCGCCCGGCGGGACGCCGAACAGGGGCGAGGTCATTTCGCCCTCGATGTTGCCGGTGGCGCCGACCCAGACATGTCCCATGAACTCTCCGCCGAAGTAGAGATAGGGACGCTTGGCGGCCTGCGGCATTGCCGCCCTTATCGGCTCAAGCAGGGCCGTCTCGAATGCCTCGCGGCCCTTGAGGTCACCGACCGGCGCAGGGCCGTGAAATGCCAGATCAGGTTCGAAGAGCGAACGGTCCGGAGAGGTTCCGGCAGCAAGCGTCCAGGCCCGTTCCTTGGCAATCGCGAGAGATGCGGCGCATCCGGCAACTTCACGTTCATCTTGCTTGGTCGTCATGCCGTATCCCCTCCCTGTTGGGAACGGCCAAGACGAGATCCTCTGCCGCCCGGCGAATCGCGAAGTCAGCTTTGGCAGAAATCGACGGATGACGAAAGCGGTGCATGCCGGTCAGGAAGTTCGGCCGCTGGAGCGTGCGGCATGATGCAGGAAGGCCTGAGTCCGTACCGGGCCGAGCAGGCATCGTCACGCCGGCATGCCCGGTTCAAGTGCGGATGCATGTTGCTGCACGAAACCCGTTCCGGTAGGCGTTGGATGGAATTCTTGGAGCGACTCTGGTGCGGAGTCCGGGACCGCTTTCTGCCGCGTGCACGTTGGTTCGGCAATGCGCTTCGAAAGGAGTAGGGAACACATGTCCAAGCCAGCAAGGCAAGCAAAGAAGGGTCGAAAGGCGTCGGGGCCAAAGCGACCGGAATTTCTTGGCTGGAACACAACGGACGAGGAGGAAATCGAGCGGCGGCGATGGCGGGGAATCACGGAAGTTGCCGACTTCGAGGAACTGGAACCTGAATTTCGGGCATTCGGATCGTTTCGGGTCCGGTCCAGCACCGGAAGCACTTACGTGGTTGAAGTCAGGGACCTCGAACGTCGGCTGAATTCATGCACTTGCCGCGACTTTGAGACCGCCGGGCTGGGTACATGCAAACATGTCGAGGGCGTGCTCAACCTGATTGCCAATTCCGGAAACCGGATGCGTTCGGGTGCCGCAAGCCGGCAGTCCCCTCGCATCGAGGTGCACATCCAGTCCATGAGCGACCCGGCACCTGCCCTTTTGCTGCCCGACGGGCACTTTCCAGCAGACGTCCGCGAAGAAGTCGAAAGCCGGCTCAAGGAATTCCGGCAATTGCATGACGATCGGTCTCTCGCAAGCCTGAGGCAGGTTGCCGACGCCCATCCGCACCATGTGCGCGTCTCCAGGTTGCTCGAGAGATGGAAGGACCGGCAGCTTGCGCGGGAACGTCCGGCAATGAGGCGCGCTGCATTTCTTGACGCGGTGGACGCGGGCGAGCGGACCTTCGAAGTGCTGAACTTCCCGCTGTTTCCCTACCAGCGTGAGGGAATGATGCACCTGGCCTTCAAGGAACGCGCGCTCTTGGCGGACGAAATGGGGCTGGGAAAGACCTGTCAGGCATTGGCGGCCTGCGAGCTCCTGAGACAGACCGAAGGCGTGGAGCGCGCGCTTGTTGTCTGCCCCGCTTCGCTGAAGTCGGAATGGGCAGAACAGATCGAGGCCGCGACAAACCTGCCCTACCGCACTGTCTTCGGGCCTCGTGCCGCGAGGCTTGAGGCCTACGGGAATCCGGAATTCTTCACGATTGCCAATTACGAGCAGATCCTGATCGACGGGGCGGATCTCCAGAATCTGCTTCAGCCTGACATCGTCATTCTCGACGAGGCCCAGCGCATCAAGAACTGGCGCACGAAGACTGCCACCGCGGTCAAGCAGCTCCGGAGCCGGTTTGCCTTCGTGCTCACCGGCACGCCGATCGAGAACCGGATCGACGAAATCTACTCGATTCTGCAGTTCCTGGATCCCACGATCCTTGGCCCCCTGTTTCGGTTCAACCGCCAGTACTACCGTCTCGACGATCGGGGTCGGGCGATCGGCTACAAGAACCTGGACGAGCTCGGCGAACGCGTGAAGCCTTACATGTTGAGACGCCGCAAGGTCGAGGTGGAGGACGACCTTCCCGGCCGCACGGTCAACAACTATTTCGTGCCGATGACCGAAGAGCAGCAGGCGCGCTACGAGGACTATGCCTACCTGGTTGCCAGAATCGCCTCGATCGCCCAACGGCGTCCGCTGACGGAAGCGGAGTTCAAGCGGCTGCAGCTCGGCCTGTCCTGCATGCGCATGATCTGTGACACGCCTTACATTCTCGACGAGAAGGTGCGCGACTGCCCGAAGCTGGACGAACTGGAGCGCATCCTCGAGGAGCTGCTGAGCGATGCCGATTCCAAGGTGATCATCTTTTCGGAGTGGGTCCGCATGCTGTCGCTTGTGCAGTCGCTGCTGAGCGACATCGGCATCGACTATGCCCTGCACACGGGTTCGGTGCCGCAGAAGCAGAGAAAGGCCGAAATCAGCAGGTTCAAGGAAGACCCGGACTGCCGGGTGTTCCTTTCGTCCGAGAGCGGCGGGACCGGGTTGAACCTGCAGGTCGCCAATGCGGTCGTCAACCTCGACCAGCCATGGAATCCCGCCAAGCTGGAACAGAGAATCGCCCGTGCATGGCGAAAGCACCAGAAGCGTTCGGTGACCGTCGCGAACCTGGTCAGCGAGAACTCGATCGAGCACAACATGCTCTTCCTCATCGAGCAGAAGAAGGCCGTAGCCGGGGCTGTCCTGGACGGCGAGTCGGAATCGGGCACGCTGAACCTGCCTTCCGGCAGGGCTGCGTTTCTCCAGCGCCTGGAAGAGGTCATGGGGACCGTCGTTCCGAAGGAGCGGACACCCAGGCCCGAAGTTGAAATCCTTGACCGGTTCAGGGCCGCGTACGGCGAACAGCTGGTCATGCTGGAAATGCGGGAATCGGACGACGGCAGAAAGTCGCTGCTGGCCGTGGTTGATCCGGACGATGACGGCAACGTCAGTG
>VXPN01000514.1 GCA_009839535.1 Boseongicola sp. SB0662_bin_57
CCGGAAAACTCATGCGGATAGCGATGCATCGTCGCCGGATCCAGCCCCACCTCTCTCATGATTTCAGTCACCATTGAGCGGTGATCGCGATCGGAATCCACCGGGTGGATCGCCAGGCCTTCCGCGATGATCTCTTCGACGGTCATTCTGGGCGAGAGCGACCCGTAGGGGTCCTGAAACACGATCTGCATTTCGGACCGCAGCGGCCGCATTTTTTTCGAGTTCAGTTTCTGGATCTCGCGATTCATCAAGATGACGGGACCTTCCGACGAGATCAGGCGCAGAATCGCCAACGCCAGCGTCGTCTTCCCTGAGCCGCTTTCGCCCACGATCCCCAGGGTTTCGCCGGCACGTACTGAAAGGGTCGCGGAATTCACCGCCTTGATGTGACCGACCGTGTGTCTCAGGAGCCCGCGCTTGATCGGAAACCAGATGCGCAGACTGTCCGTTTCGACCACCGTTTTCGCACCCACGGGCACGGGGTCGGGAACGCCCGCTGACGTCGCCGACAGGAGTTCCCTCGTGTATCGGTGCCTCGGGTTTTCGAACAGCGCACCGGTCTCGCCCTGCTCGACGATCTCGCCGTCCTTCATGACATAGACCCTGTCGGCGAACCTGCGCACAATGCCAAGATCGTGGGTGATGAAGAGCATGGACATGCCCTCGTCCTCCTTGAGCTTGGCCAGCAGTTCCAGGATCTGCGCCTGGATCGTTACGTCCAGTGCCGTCGTGGGCTCGTCGGCGATCAGGAGGTTTGGCCCGTTCGCGAGGGCCATTGCGATCATGACCCGCTGTCGCTGCCCGCCGGACAACTCGTGCGGGTAGCTCTTCAGCCGTTCTTCCGGATCGGGAATTCCCACCCTTTGAAGCAATTCGAGAATCTTGACCCGCACGGCACCGCCCGTCAGCCCTTGGTGCAGCCGGATCGATTCCGTCAGCTGCTTTTCCAGCGTGTGCAGCGGGTTGAGCGACGTCATCGGCTCCTGGAAGATGAAGCTTATGTCATTGCCGCGGACCCGTCGCAATTCTGCCTCGCTGGCACCGGAAATCTGGGCGCCCTCGTAGATGACGGAACCGGTGATTTCCGCGCTCTCAGGCAGGAGCGAGACGGTCGACAAGGCGGTCACGGACTTGCCGGAACCGCTTTCCCCGACCAGGGCCACGGTCTCGCCGCGCTGAATGTCCAGGCTGACGTTCCGGGCAGCACGGGTTTCCGCGCCCTCCTGCCGGAAGGTCACGCTCAGGTTCCGCACCTGCATCACGGCGCTCACGGGCGCCTGCTCCTCGAGGGGGGCATTGAAGGTGGATGCGAAGGCAACCCGCGCCCGTTTGGCGCGCTCGACACCGCAGCAAACAATTTTGCTGACACACCGTTCAAGTGAAGGTCTTCCTGGGATCGAAGGCGTCGCGCACACCCTCGAAGATGAAAATCAGCAGCGTGAGCATGATCGCGAACGTGAAGAACGCCGTGAACCCGAGCCAGGGCGCCTGCAGGTTCTGCTTTGCCTGAAGCGTCAACTCGCCGAGCGATGGCGCAGAGGATGGCAGGCCGTAGCCAAGGAAGTCCAGGCCGGCCAGCGTGGCAATCGTGCCTGTAATGATGAACGGCAGGAAAGTAACCGTTGCCACCATGGCGTTCGGAAGCAGGTGCCGGAACATGATGGTCCGGTTTGAGACCCCAAGCGCCTGCGCGGCGCGGACATACTCGAAGTTCCGTGCCCGCAGGAATTCGGCACGGACCACGCCTACGAGGGCCGGCCAGCCAAACAGCACCGTGAGAAAGACGAGCATCCAGAAACTTCGCCCGAAGATCGCGAACATGATGATGATCACGTAGAGCGAGGGTGTCGAAGACCAGATCTCCAGAAGGCGCTGGAAGACCAGGTCCAGCCAGCCCCCGAAATATCCTTGCACGGCGCCCGCAATGATTCCGATCACGCTGCCGGCGGCCGTTACGATCAAGGTGAACATGATCGACAGCCGGAATCCGTAGATGACGCGCGCCACCACGTCCCGCTTCGTGTCGTCCGTGCCGAGCCAGTTATGCGCATTAGGAGCGGACGGGGCAACACCTTGAACGTCGACGATCGTGTCATAACGGTATGGCACCAAAGGCCAAATCAACCATCCCTTGTCGACGGGCTGGCCAAGTGCTGTCCCGCTTTCCTCGATCTCGGCCAGTATGCCCTCGGGATCGTCGTAACAGTCGATAACGCCGCCCGATATGATCAGGCAGGCAATGTCCTCGTACTGGTACTGCGCCTCGATCGGGAGATCGCCGCCGAACGTCGTTTCCGGGTAGAAGTTGAAGATCGGCATGTAGTATTCGCCCTTGTGCCTGAGCAGGATCGGCTTGTCGTTGGCCAGGAACTCGGCAAAGAGGCTGAGACCGAAGAGCACGCAGAAAATCCACAGCGACCAGAGTGCACGCCGGTTGCGCCGGAAGTTCCGCCACCGCCGTTGGTTCAGCGGGGAAAGCCACGGACGCCTTGTCCCTTGCTCGAGTTCCGTCATCTTCAGACCTCCCGCCGCTCAAAGTCGATGCGAGGGTCGACGAAGACGTACATGAGGTCCGAAAGGATCCCGACAAGAAGATACATCAGCCCGAAGGCAAAGAGAGTCCCGAAGATCACCGGGTAGTCCCGCGCGACCGTTGCCTCGAACCCGAGCCGTCCCATCCCGTCGAGCGAGAAAATCGTCTCGATGATGATCGATGCCCCAAAAAAGATGCCGATGAACACGCTCGGAAATCCGGCAATGACGATCAGCATGGCGTTCCGAAAGACGTGCCCATAAAGCACGCGCCGTTCGCTCAGGCCCTTGGCCTTGGCGGTCATCACGTACTGCTTCTTGATCTCGTCCAGGAACGAGTTCTTCGTAAGGAGCGAGAGCGTGGCCAAGCCGCCGATTGACGTGGCAAATACGGGCAGCGTGATGTGCCAGAAGTAGTCCACGACCTTTGCCAGAGCGGACAGCTCCTCCCAGTTTTCCGAGGTCAGCCCCCGCAGCGGGAACCACTGGAAGTATGTGCCGCCGGCAAAAAGGACCAGAAGCAGGATCGCGAAGAGAAATCCCGGGATGGCATAGGCGACGATGATCAGGCCGCTTGTCCAGGTGTCAAAATTCGACCCGTCCCGCACCGCTTTCCTGATGCCGAGCGGAATGGAGATGACATAGGCGAACACGGTCGACCAAAGGCCCAAGGTGATCGACACGGGCATCTTTTCGATCACGAGATCGACGACCGAGATCGAGCGGAAAAAGCTCTCGCCGAAGTCGAAGCGCAGGTAGTTCCACATCATGTTGAAGAAACGGACATGCGCCGGCTTGTCGAAGCCGAATTGTCGCTCAAGTTCCTCGATGAATTCCTTGGGCAGGCCCCGGGCGCCAACGTAGCCGGATTCGCCGGCGTCCGTGCTGATGTCGACATCGCCGACGCCACCAGAGATTGTCTGGAACACATCACCGGAGCCCTCGAGGCGTGCGAGGAGATGCTCGATCGGCCCGCCCGGCACGAACTGCGTCAGCGTGAAGTTGATCAACATGATCCCGAACAATGTCGGGATGATCAGCAGCAGCCGACGCAGAATGTAGGGACCCATGGGCGATCTACCTCAGTGCGCCATCTGCTCTGAGCGCCTCGGCCTTTTCGGCGTTGAACCACCAGTAGTCCAGGTGCCCCAGTCCGAACTCGGGAAGGTTGTCCGGGTATTCGAACATGTCGAAGTAAGCGACCCAGTTTTCCTGCAGTGTCCACACGGGCACGATGAAATAGTCATGCCGCATGATCCGGTCGATGGCACGGACATGAGCTGCAAGTTCGTCGTAGGTTTCGACCTCGAGAATCCTGTCTGCGAGTATATCCACGACCGGATTGCAGTACCCGGCGGGATTGAAGATGTCGTCCCGATCCTCGCACCCGTATTTTTGCGTGAGTCCCGAGCCTTCGACCAGTCCGCTCGGGTAGCCGGTGAATCGCATGTCGAAGTCGT
>VXPN01000219.1 GCA_009839535.1 Boseongicola sp. SB0662_bin_57
CCACGCCCGCTTTGTGGCGTCAACAATGGGAGCGCGCTTTCCGCCCAGGCCCGACCGCAGGGGCTTGCAGCGCGAAAATCAGATGACTGACATTCTGAACCGACTCGCCCGGACCATCGCTGAGAAGAGGGCAGCTGACCCGAAGAGTTCCTGGACTGCGCAACTTCTTGCGGCCGGTCCGGAGAGGGCTGCCAGGAAATTTGGCGAAGAAGCCGTTGAAGCCGTCATCGAAGCGGTACGGGGCGACCGCGACAGGCTCGCGGCCGAGGCGGCGGACGTTCTCTATCATCTGCTGGTAATGCTGGCGACGCGCGAAATCGAACTAGATGAGGTGTTGAAGGTCCTGGAAGAGCGCGAAGGCATTTCGGGCGTCGCCGAAAAGGCCGCGCGCAGGACTTGACCGTCAAGGATCCCGCGCACCTTCAGTCAAGCCGACGCCCCGCGACAGCCTGATTGCATGCCAGGTCCACGATGCGCCGAACAGGATCGACTGTCGTCCATGCCTTGACGACGATGACTTGCAAGTGGTTCAAACTGAAAATCTGTCGTCAGACAATTCTGCAGTCCCCGTGCAGATGTAGATGTCCCTCTAAAGCACGATAAATCAACAAGTTAACGACTCTTTCTACATTCTAAAATCATATAATTGGCGTACTCATTTGAATCTACGTATCTATTTTGATCCCAGGGAGTTGCCAGCCGCTGAAGCCGCTCGCTGAGCACCCTTCGTCTAGCCGCACCCGTACAGATCTGCCGCACGGCGCTCAAAGGCCTGCACAACGCGCTGTGTCACTTCATTAAAAAAGAGCTTGGCCGTGGTCTGCAGAAGCCTGTTCCGGAACTCGAAGTCCACGTGGAAGCTCACATCCGATCCGCCATCCCCTGCGTCTGCGAACTCCCAGTCCGAATTCATTCGGCGGAAAGGACCGTCAAGATACTCGGTGTTGATCCTGTTCGATTCGGGCCAGAGCGTGACCCGGCTGCCAAACTTCTCGCTGAAGACCTTGAAGGAGACCACCAGGTCGGCGAGCATCACGACATGACTGCCTTCATCTCGCCTTTCGCGGATGCGCGCGGCAGTGGTCCAAGGCAAGAACTCCGGATAGCGTTCAACATCCGCAACAAGGTCGTACATCTGTCTGGCGCTGTAAGGCACGCGACGGCTTTCGGTATGGGAGGGCATGCGCTCGGGTCTGGAATTGTTCTGTCCCTTACGTGTAGGGAGCGGGAACAAGGGTCAAGGGGGGAGTCGTTTTGACAAGACCATACGTGATAGTTGAGTTGATTTCGGCAAAGGCCATTGCAACCCGAGTCGAGGAACTCGCCCGGGAAATCCAGACGACGTTTCGCGATACCGAAAAGCTGATAATGGTCGGCCTCTTGCGTGGATCCTTCGTGCTCATTGCCGATCTCGTGCGCGAGCTTGACATGAATGTCGAAGTCGACTTCCTCGAAGTCTCCTCCTACGGGAACGAGACGGTTTCGAGCCACGAGGTGCGAATCCTCAAGGATCTCCGGGGCGAAATCGAAGGCGAGGACGTTCTCGTTGTCGAGGACATCGTGGACACGGGATACACGCTGAGCCACGTCGTGAGATTCCTGCAGGCGCGCAATCCGCGAAAGCTCGAGACGATCGCGCTTCTGGACAAGCCGTCGCGTCGCGAAGTCGACATTTGTGCCACTTGGACCGGGTTTGAGATTCCCGACGAATTCGTGGTCGGCTACGGAATCGACTACGCGCAGAGAAACAGGAACCTGCCCTATATTGGACGCGTTTGCCTTGCGGATTCGGAAGGCAAGGCTACCAACGAGGTGGCGGAAGGGTCGTAGGCAGCATGGGGCCGGCACCCACCTGCAATTGCGCCTATTGCCCAAGAGCGGTGGCATTCCCGGAGCCTTCAGATAACGTGCAAGGCACAACGGTCCTCGCATGTTCAAGGAGATGCAGATGAATATCTCTAAGCACTTCGCTCCCATGGTCGCCGCACTGACATTGGCGGGAGCGACGCTCGCCCATGCGGGCGGACATGACGGCAATCCTGCCGCCAATGCCAGGCAGGCGCACATGAAGCTCTACGCGTTCAATCTCGACATGATTGGAGCCATGGCAAAAGGTGAAGTCGGCTACGATGCGGAAGCGGCGGAGGCGACTGCGAAAAATCTCGTGGCGCTCGCGATGATGCATCAGGACGCCTATTGGGCTCCAGGCACTTCGACGGCGGAATTGGGCAATGAGACCAAGGCTCTGCCCTCGATCTGGGAGGACGGGTCGCGTTTCGGAGACATTGGCATTGAACTGATCGAGGCGGCTAGCGAACTCGCCGCAGCGGCTGGAGAGGGTCAAGACTCCTTGCGCGGCGCAATCCGCGGTGTCGGCGGCGCTTGCAGCGCCTGTCACAGAGATTATCGTCAGCGCTGAAACTGACGGTGACAAGGGAAGCCTGCCAGCGCAGGTTGAACGGCCATGAAGCGTGCCATGACGTGGTTGTCCGTGCTTGCAATGCTCGGCATTGCGGCAGCGCTCTGGCTGACTCGTCCTGCAGTCGTCAGTCCCGCGCGGTTTGCATCGCTCCAAGGCAATGCGGCGCGGGGCGAAGTGGTGTTCTGGGCAGGAGGATGTGCTTCGTGCCACAAGGCGGAAACGAGCGACGACGACCTGGCGCTGCCCGGAGGTCGCCGTTTCGCGACACAGTTCGGCACCTTCACCGCACCCAACATCTCGCCAGATCCAACCCACGGCATTGGTGACTGGACAATGGCAGAATTCGCCTCAGCCCTGCTCCATGGCACTTCGCCCGAAGGTCGCCACTATTACCCGGCGTTTCCATATGCGTCCTATGCACGAATGAATGACCAAGACGTGGCCGATCTTTGGGCGTTCATGCAAACATTGCCGGCATTGCCCTTGGCAAGCCAGCGGCACGACCTGACCTTTCCGTTCAATGTCCGCGCCACGCTTGGAGCCTGGAAATTCCTGTTCCTGAAACCGGCTTGGGTGCGTCCTGCAGAAACGCCCGAACTGAAACGCGGACGGTACCTGGTGGAGGCGCTGGGCCATTGCGCAGAGTGCCATACGCCAAGGAACTTCCTGGGAGGCAGCCTCGCTTCGGCTTGGATGGAGGGTGCGCCACATCCTGCCGGAAAGGGACGCATTCCCGGGTTGGTGCCAAGCGCCCTGGACTGGAGCGCAGAAGACATTGCCTACTACCTTGAAACCGGATTCACCCCGGACTTTGACAGTGCAGGCGGCGACATGGCCGAGGTCGTCGCAACCATAGGCAGACTTTCGCCCGAGGACCGCCTGGCCATCGCACGTTACATAAAGGCGCTCGAGTAGCCTCGACACGTCTCGCAGTGCCAATGAAACGCGCATGCCTTCCTGCAGCAAATGATGCCTTGCGCTTCCCGAGAATCCCGGGGCAATGAGCGGCCATGGCAAGTTTCGTTCTGGCTGTCCTGTTCCTGATCATCACGCCCGGTCCCGGTGTCCTGTCTCTCGCGGGCGTCGGATCGGCATTCGGATATGCCCATGGCGTCCGGTACTTGGCGGGGCTCTTCGTCGGCACGAACCTCGTGTGCCTTGCGGTGATCAGCGGATTGGCGGCGCTGGTGCTTGCCGAGCCCGGGATCCGAGTGGTCCTGACCGTGGCGTCGGCGGCCTATCTGCTGTGGCTGGCCTTCCGTATAGCCTTTGCCGGGACGAGAATTGCATTCATCGAACAGCCGAGCCCGCCCGGAATCCGGGGTGGCATCTTGCTCCAGGCGGTCAATCCGAAGGCCTATGTGGTGAACACGACATTGTTTTCCGGTTTCGCGTTCATGGCCGAGTACCCCCTTTTCGAGATCGCAATAAAGCTATTCATTCTTAACGTCTTGTGGACCGTAATTCATGTTGCATGGCTATGCGCTGGAGTGATGGTTCAACGGATGCAGCTACCCGACAGGTGGCAGCGGGGCATCAATGCGGGAATGGCGGCAGCCATGGTCGCCG
>VXPN01000103.1 GCA_009839535.1 Boseongicola sp. SB0662_bin_57
CGAGGGCGGACGAAATCAAGCCACGGGCGAAACGTCGTGCTTTAATCGCTTACGTACAACGGGAAAGGGAACGATCCTGGCAAAAGCGCGGCAAACCGCCGAAATCCCGCTCTCTCATGTCTCCGTCGACATGCTTGAATGTCCACGGACCGGAACGGTTGGATCATGTGCCCAGATTCGGAAGCGGCAAGCCTGCGCGACATGTTCGGGCCCCGAGATCGGACTCCTGCGATCATGGCCCTCGCGTGATCTCAATCACGCTGCCGCAGCGCCGGCGCCATCGCGAATGCACTGGAAGAACCGGAAAACGCGACGTTCGCGTGCAACGGTGCAACGGCCCATGGCAGGCTAGAATCGAGCAATTCGAACGTTGCCAACGAAAAGCGACCGCGTGGCCGACACGTTGCTGGACCACGCCGTCCCCGTTCCGCGGTGCGTCCGAATGACATCAGAAGAAGTGAATGAGGCGCAGCGTCGCCGATCGGGAGGGGCCCGCAAAGATCCCCGATCCGGCTGATGTTTCGCGACCGCCGAACTCTGAGCCATCGGCGCCAAACGGGCTGGAATAGTCGAAAGCCAGATCGGTGTTGTCGCCCAGCGCGTAGTTGACGCTGACCGTGGCAAGCCTGCTGCCGTCGTTCAGGTTGAAGATCGCCCTGGGGCTGATCGAAAGATCGGCAGTCACCTGAATCTGACCCCCGGGAGCCAGGAAGTCCTGCCCGCCGAAAAAGACCTGTCCGGCGGACATCCGTTTTGTCAGGCTTGCAGGCAGGGCGTCCGATGGCAACGAGGCATCCACGCCGAAGCCGCTGCGAAAGTACTCCGCGAAATATGAGACGTTCCAATCCCCCAAAGTGCCGAAATTGGTGATGTTGAAAAGCCAGGACGGATGGGCTGTGCCATCTGTCAGCCGCCAATGGACATACTCGGCGTTCCAGGACGCCCCGCCCAACGGACCGCTCAGGTTCAGCCCTGCCACACTGTCACCCCGGTCGCGGGCATGGAAAAGCGCGCCGTCGAGGCTGCCTAGGGTGGTGCTGCCGCGGATTGCCAAGGTGCTTTGATCCAAGGAGACCGCCCCGCCGCGCGCCTCGGCACGCGGGACGGCAATGGTCTGGATGTCGGCACCATTGTCAAAAAGATATTGAGCGTAAAGCATGTCGACGCCGGGCTTGTAGCTGGTGTCGACCGCATCGGGCGAAAACGGGGCCACGATGTCGGAGGGGTGAAAGAACAGCCCGCTGCCCCATGTAATGGCTTGCCGTCCCGCCTTCAGGACCAGGTTTTCGCCGGCATAGGCGACCGAAGCACGGTCGATGACGCCGACAACTGCCTGATCCGGATCGTGCGACCAGTCGCCGCTCAAGTCCAGCAATGTCCGTGGCGGGCCTTCGGCAGGCATCAACGCGGACGTCAAGGCAATCCGGCTGCCATGCGCAGCATTGAACTGTGCGTGAACCTCAAGGCGAAAAGGTCCCTCGAAACTGTCCCACATGAGACGCGCGGCCGCATTCAACGCCCGGGTGTCCCGATTGCCCAGGTCAGCCTCCAGGCTTGTTGCATCCGCGCTGCTTGACGTCAGCCCGGCTTCGGTCCGCACGCGAAACCCATCGGCCCAGACCGGCATTGCCATGATTGCGGCAATGAGAACCGCACTAGGCACTGCCGCGCGCATCGCTGTCGATCCTTCCATCCACCATTTCGATGTGACGCATCGAGTGCTCCATCACCCTGACGTCGTGGGTTCCGATCAGAAAGGTTGTACCGTGCTCGCGGTTGAGGTTGCGCATCAGGTCGACAAGCTCAAGCGCATTCCTCGTATCGAGGTTGGCGGTGGGCTCGTCAGCCAGAACGATGCTTGGGCGGGACACAAGCGCGCGGGCGACGGCCACCCGTTGCTGTTGCCCGCCAGACATCTTGCCGGGACGGCGGTCTTCCATGCCGGCAAGCCCGACCTCCTTGAGCGCCTCCAGCGCGCGATTGCGACGCTCACCAGTGGAAACACCCTGCAACTGCAGCACGAACTCGATGTTCTCGCGCGCCGACAGGACAGGGATCAGGTTGTAGGACTGGAAGACAAAGCCGATCTTCGACAGCCTCAGTTCCGAGAGTCGGGACCGGGAAAGCCCGCCCAGCGGCTGCCCGTCGACGGACACCTCACCAGAAGTCGGTTCGTCAAGGGCGCCGATCATGTTAAGAAGCGTGGTCTTGCCCGACCCCGACGGCCCGGCAAGCGTCGCAATGTCGCCGGGCATGATGTCCAGATCGACGTCCCTGAGGGCGTGCACGGCCAGTTCGCCCTTTCCGAAGGTCTTGGACAGACCGCGGCAGGCAACGATCGGATCCATGCCTTGCTCCCTCCTAGGTCTCGCGTCGCATGGCTTCAACCGGGCGGCATTTCGCGGCACGTCCCGCGGGCCAGAGCGCAACCAACATGCCAAGAAGCCAGATCAGTCCCGGGAACAGGATGAATGCGTCCGGTTCGTAATCCAGATAGATGATCTCGCCGGTCTGAACCATCTCCATGGCCCGTGCGAAGGCCGAAAAGTCAATGCCGTCGCTGACCGACCAAATGGTCACCGCTGCCAGCACCATGCCCAAAAGCACCCCTACGCCGATCAGCAGTGCGTTTTCGATCGCAACCATCAACAGAACCCGGCCCGGTTTCATCCCAAGCGCGCGCAACAGCCCGAATTCCTGCGTGCGCTCGAAGACCGCCATCAGTTGGGTGTTGACGATGCCGATCGCCATCAGCGCAAAGACGATGCCGAGCCAGATCTGGATGAAGACGCCCATGTAGCTGTCCATCGAAGCCAGGAACAGGTTGAGGTCCTTCCAGCTGCGGACGTCAAGGGCGGGCGCGGCGTCGGCCAGCGCCGCAACAGCGTCCTCCAATGCCATCTCCTCCTTCAGAACGAAGACGACCTGGGCAATCTCGCCCTCAAGGCCAAGAAACTTCTGCGACGCCGCGCGCCCGGTGAAGACGTAAAGGTCTTCAGTCGCCTTGTCGGCGTCGTAGATGCCAACCACGTCGAAGCTCTGTTCGGACATCGCGCCTTCGGCGTTCTGCGACATCAGGATCACGCGACGGCCGAGTCCGGTCTTCAGCCGCTCGACCATGTGCAGCCCCAAAACGACCGAGTCGTCATCGCCGCTGTTCAGATATCGACCTTCGGCGATCTTGCCGGGGATCGACGAAATCCGGGCCTCGGCCATGGGGTCGACGCCGACAATTGTGGCCGGCAAGGTCTTGTACTCGCTTTGAACCACCCCAGGAACGACGACGCGGGTTGTCCAGTCAGCCACCGCAGGTGCATCGAGCGCTGAGGCAAGGTCCTGGTCCGGCGGATTCATCAGCGCCTCAACTGAAGGGTCGTCCATGTAACCTTCGGCATGGATCTGTCCTGACCCGAGAAGAAGTCGAAGTGTCGTTTCCTTCGAGCTTTCGGCCCAGGCAATCATGAATGCATTGAAGAACAGGATCGACCACAGCCCGATGGCCACGACAATCAGCGTGATGCCGGTGCGACGCGGGTTCCGCCACAGGTTGCGCCAGGCGAGCGGCAACATGGTCTTGAAGCCGTCGATCATGATGCCATCGCCTTCACCGGTTCCAGCCCCAAGGCGCGGCGATAAGGCACGATGCCCAGAACCGTGACGGAAAGAACTATCGCCAGTGGCCCGAACAACACGCGAAACGGTGTCATCGCCGGGTAGAACCGTGCCGGCATTCCCCATGATTCATAAATCTCGGACAATCCTTCAATGGCGATGCCAACCTGCTGCACCCAATAGGTCAGGGCCATGCCAAGCAGGATTCCCAGCCCGTTGCCGAAAAGCGAAAGAAAGATCATTTCCATCCAGACCATGCGACCGATCGAGCGGCGTTTCATCCCAATCGCCAGAAGCACCCCGAACTCGCGCGTGCGCTCCAGGACGGACATGTAGAGCGTGTTGAGGGTGATGAAGACGACGACAACCACCAGCGTGACATAGATCAGCACGGCGGTGATCATGTCGGCCGCGATGGCCTCCTCGACATCGGGACGCAGTTCGGCCCAGTTGAGATACACCACCCCATGCCGTGCGGCCACCGCCCGCAAATCGGGCTCGGCCCGCACCACGTCGGGCAGGTCCTCTCCGGCAACCGCAATGGCATGGGCACCGCCTGCCATCACAAAGGTCTCGGAAAACCGCGCAAGCGGCATCTGCGCGAAGGCGCGGTCAAGCTCGGGCACCTTGGACCTGAATATCCCGACCACCTCGAGAACGTCGACGGCCACCGAGCCATCGCGCCCCGAACCCAGCAGCGCGACGCGGTCGCCAAGGCCCAGCCGCAGATTGCGCGCCAATCCGTCGCCCAGCACGATCGCGTCGCGGTCTTCGGGCGTGAGGCTGCGGCCCTGCTCGACCAGACCGGACAATGTCGAAACATCCGGCTCAAGCGCCGGATCGATCCCGAGGATGGCGACAGCAAAGCTGCGCTCTCCGCTGGCCAACAGCCCGAAACCGGTGCCGCGGGCCGTTGCCACCGTAACGCCGGAGATACGCTCAAGGTCGGCCAGGAGCGCTGCCGGGTCGGCAATGACCTTGTCCATCTCGGGGTCGTCCTTGTAGCCCTCGACCTGAAACTGGCCGAAGCCGTCGGCGATGCGCAGCATGCTGGACTTCATCGTGTCGTAGGCCGCGAGTTGAAGGGACAGCATGAACACCAGAAGCATCGACGTGAACGCCATGCCGAGAACCGACAGCGAGGTTCGGATCGGTTGGCGCCAGATGTTTCGCCAGGCAAGCGCGGCTATCAAGGGTCAGTTCCGTGGATTTCGAAGGTTTGACTTGGTGAACAGGTATGCGGGAACGCGGATGTCAAACTCGGCCGATTCAGTGGTAATGCGCGTGAACTGCCCGGGCTTGGCATCCGTCCGCATGGTCATCACGACAGGGTAAGGGCGTCCGCCGATCCTGTCGACGCGGTCGGTCGTCATGACCCTGACGCGTTTGCCGACCTGATCGTAATATTCGACCTCCATCAACACGCCGTCCGTGCGGATCGTCAGAACCTGTTTGCCCCAGACCACCGGAACACCCCGTTTCGGAACCGACTCAATCACATGCGCTCGGCCGCCAGTAACACTCACAATGCCTTTCAGCGTATGCGTGTAATCGTCGATCACCTTGTCCGAACGGGCCAGATCGTCATAGGAAAAGTCCGACCCCATCCAGCTTCGCGACATGGCGCTGGCGGGCAGCTTGATGACCTGGTTGAGCTTTGGATTGAAGACATGGGTCGAATTGCCAACCTGCAGGGTTGCATTGCCGGCGTCGCGGGCAGGCGCGGTGAAACGGACAAGCGCCTTCTTTTCGCCCTGGGTCCAGCTTTCCATCGTCAGGTTGCGCGTGCCCGAGCCGCGGTTGATCGTCATCGACGTCGTCACGTGGCTGCTGTCCGCACGCCAGTTGTCGAAAGTCGCCCGCAGGATCGACTTCGCGTCCTGAGCCGCGGCCATGTTCGCAACGAGAGCGCCAGCTGACAGCGCGACGGTCGTACCAAGCAGAATCGCAAGGACCGATCGCCGGAAGGGAGCCTGTGGCTTCGCGAGCCCGTTCGTGGTCTTGCACGATTTCCAAATCAGCAGTCGCACAACAATTGGAGATTTGGGCCGGGTGGCCAGGTTGTCAAGACGCATCTGGGCCGTGCGCACCAGAATTGCCAGCCATCCGGCAATGCCCGTCAGCAACAGGTCGCATGTCCGCTGGAGTTAACGAGCCATCTGCCGGCCCATGGCGAGAACCTCCGCACGACGCGGTTTTCGACCGTCCAGGAACAAGAATTTCGAGGATGAAGCGACCGCCTTACGCCCGGCGGAAGGCGGCATGTTCCTTGAACGCGTCGCAGCAGCCGTCGCCGGCGTTCCAGTTCATGTTGGCGAGGGCGAGATAGCGCTCGTCGTAGTCCGCGAGCGGCCGGTCGCTGGTGGCGAGGTTGACCCGGATGCGCTTGGCCAGCCTGCCCTCGTCGTAGTGGATGCAGGGGATCCCGCAGCGCTCCAGGAACAGCGCGATCGAGGTCGTGCCGCAGCGCTGCATGCCGATCTGGAAGATGCGCGCGCCCGGCACCGACCGCTGGAGTGCTCTCGTTGCCCAAGACCGCTCCGGTCCGCCCCCTCTCACCAGCTGGTGCTGAGCCGCAGCCCGATGCTGTGGGCGGGGCCCGTGTCGCCGTCCGCCTCGCGGCGGCTGGCCTCGACCGAGAGCCGGAACGGCAGCGCGTGTTCGAACAGCACGCTCGATCCGTCAGTGAGGTCCCAACCTGCGTCCGCGAGCAGCGCTTCGATCCTGACCCGTGCAAAGGCCTCCGTCGTGGCGCTCATGCGGCCGTCCACGAATTGACGGTCTCGATTCCGGTGCCTTCGAAGTCCCTGACGTTGCGCGTGCCACAGTCGTTCCGTGCGCGCAAGCAATCGCGGCGATCTGACCATCTCCTGACGGGGACAATGCGAACGATGGAACAGAGCCTGGCCGCAATGCAAGCAAGTTCCCGGCCAGCGTCGCTGTCGAAGGGAAGCACGCGATCCTCGAATGCGTTGCGCAACAGGCTCGCAATGTCCGCGACCAGCGTTTCCCGGCACCGGTCCGCGGGCCAGATGGCCGCGCCATGGCGCAACTCCGCTTCACTGGCGGCAGAGAAAAACAAGGATTCCAAAGGCAGGCCTGCGGCCCGTCTCTCGACGGAGGGCTCCAGCTTCTTGCAGATCAACTCCGACACCACGTTGGCGTCGAGCAACACGTTCACGGCCACCTGCCTGTTCAATCGAAGGACGAAGGCTCGCGTCCTGGTTCGCGCGCGGGCAATTCCAGGTCCACCCCATTGTCCGGTCCGAAGTGCGAACGGATGATGCTCACGAGGCTCCGGGAACTCGGTCTTCGGCCAACCACATCCCGCAGGATCCACCGTGCCTTCTCTTCCATGGACCTGCCGCGGTCCGCCGCCCGCACCGGAGGCGAGTCTTCACGTCATCGTCCAGGTTGCGAATCGTTATACTTGCCATGTCCTGCCCCCGTTCTTTTCCAAGCAATCGGCTATCCGTTGATTGCGGTGCAATCATGCTGCCGAAGGGAGGGCACAAGGTCAATGAGGCCGTCGCCTGTGGAGACAAAATGGCCTGAGGCAGCGCCGAGCCCCGCGGCCCGGAATTCCCGGCACTGACCCAGGGGTGACCAAGATCAAGCACTGGCTCCGGAACACCGCCGTTCGCCCTGAGGCCCAGCTGCACGCTCGGGACCAGCGTCGCGGCAAGGCTGCTGGTCGACGAGCCCGACTCGGACACCGCGCGGGAACCGGTTGCGAGCGGACGGGAGCGGCACGCGCCGCGCCTGATGGCTTCCGAGGTTGCCGGCGCGGCGCAACGGGAGCCCGGGAGGTCCGGGTCGCCGACGATTCAGTGCGTGCCCTTGTCGATGCCAGTCCCGGCGCAGTCCCCCGTCACGACCTCCAGGCACTCGGCCGCCCCTCTTCGCTTGCGTGGCATGCGGATCCCTCCTCCGGTTGCCTCGCTTCACTCGATCCAGGGAGGAACCAGGGCGAATCCTCGACATTCTGCACGCCTCACAGGATCTTTGTCGGCAAGACCCGATCCGGCTAGAAGGTGATCATCGGTGTCGTCGTCAGAAGTTCTGCGCCGTCATCGGTAACGATCACGTTTTGCTCGAATCCCGCGGTCCCGACCGAGCGGTGGCGGACAAAGGCTTCAATGCCCAGCATCGTGTCGGCCTGCACTACTGCATCGCCGTGATCTTGTACAGAGCTCAGATAGGGAGGGGTCTCAAAGTATAGTCCATTTGGGTGTCCGTAGAATGGATACTGCGCAGACGCGCCACCGCGATCCGAGCCAAGCTCGCTCACGAGCCGGTCACCATGCTTCGCAAAGTCGAGAAACGAAATCCCGGGACGAACGGCGTCCACCAATTCGTTCACGATCGTCGCACACCCCTCGATCAATTCCCGCTGATCGCTGGTTGGATTGTTCCCCACGACACCCGTTCGTCCAGGATCAAAGTAGTATCCCTCGAGCGCCGGGCCGATGATGAACGCTCGAACCATGTCGCCGGCTTTCGTTGGGCGAGTGGAATATCCGGTCAGTGGATTGGTGCAAGTATAGTCGATGAACGCGCCATGACTGCACGCGATCTTGTGGTAGCCTCCTCCCCTGCGTGCCAGCTCCCGCATGGCATTGCCGGCGGCTTCGGCCTCCGTCTCGCCCGCGACGAGATCTGACATCAGCCGGTCCATGGCCGGGTTGATCACGTCGGCACCTTCACGGAAGCAGTCAAGTTCCCGCGCCGTCTTGGCAAATCTGACCGACCTTATCAGGTCGTCCACCACCTGCCAGGCGACGTCCGGCGTCATGTCGACAAGCCGTTGCCATTGCTTCATGGGAAAGAAGTCAGAGCCGGCAATGGCCACTTCTCCTGGTCCGGCCCGTTCCTTCAATGCCGCCGCAACGCTCGCCACAGGGTCGGGGTGATTGCGGACCCTGTCGGTTGCAACGAGACCGGGCCGAAGCTCCGGGTCGTCAACGTGCAATTCCGGGTTCTCGCCACGGCGCAACAGAACGGCGCAAAACGTTCGTGCCTTGTTTGTGGACGTGTCGGTTCCCTGCCCCGTCGTTCCGGAAAAGTAGTTCGTCAGGTAGAGGATGTCGCCGGCCCGATCGCAGGATGCACTGGTCCTGCCCCAGACCACGGCGGTCTCGATCCCGCGCTTCTCCATCTCCAGTTCAGCGCGCTGCCAGCGGAGTTCGTATTCTTCTGGCGGAAAGTAACAGCTGTCCATCTCTCCTCCGGGGACTGGTCAGGCGGTGTCAAACGGACGATCGTCAAGGAACCGCGCCAGGACGTTTCCGGTCACCTGAGACACGTTGTTGGCAAATCCTTTGTGAGAAAGCGACGTCACCCAGGTTATCGAGCCGACCGAGAACACTGCGCCGCCGTTGGGTGTCTCGAAGAACACCATGTCGGCGCGGACAAAGCCGTGCTGGAGGCCATCGGTTCCACGCGTGGCAATCGGGTATTCCTCGCAGCTGAGAATGCCGTCGATCCCCACGTTTTCCGAGGACGCCAGGACGACGCTGTTCGGCGGCGAACCCAGGTCAGGATCCCACCTGTCGATTTCCAGGCCAGCGGCACCCCCGCCGCGGCGCCCGAAATCGCCGATCACTTCGTCATCGTCAATTCCCTCGAAAATGAACCCGAAGCGCGGCTCGTGGCTCGCAGCTGACCGGCGATAGTACGTGGACCTGGCAAACATGGTTGAAGAGTAACCGACCCCGACCAGGCTCTGCGGCGCACGTCCGTCGGTACGCCAAAGTCCGCCAGGCTCCCCGGTGAACAGCATGTGACCTTCGCCGGGCTCGCCTTCCCACGCCCTCACGCCAGTCGCGTCCTTGCGGCATTCAAGGATGCCGGGGTAGTCTTCGTGAAACCCGACCCGCCAGTAGAATCCGTTGCCTCCGAGATACATGTGCCGCCCGCCGTTCCGCTGGTAGGCGTCAAGCGCGTCCCACATCCTGGTCGAGGTGTACTCCGGATGCGACAACGTCATGATCACGGAATAGTCGCTGATCGCCGCCACGCCGCCTTCGTGAATGTCCTCGTCGGTCACGATGTCGTAGTCCTGGCCGATGTGGTCCAGCCAGGCGAGGAGATGCGTGTCATTGACATAGTTGAAGGTATAGGGACCCGGGCGCATGGTCAGCATGGGTCGAAGCCTGCTCGAATAGCAGACGCCGCTGCCGTCTGAATGGTGGTCATAGGTCGAATGGCCAAGCTCACGATGTTCATGCAGATGCATGTCGTACTTGCCGACCTGGGTAACCGCTTCACCCATCACCTCGGAGCCAACGGTGTCGAACTTCACGTGCGTGTTTGCATAGGCGAGATACGTGGCCGTGGACGCAATCACGGCGACCCGTGAGGTCGGCCTGCCTGCCTTGGGCCGGACGAAGAACGGTATGTAGTCCGATGCGCCGTCGTCGGTTTCTATCAAGGCGGCATAGTATCCGCTTGCCGCGTCGTCCGGGACTGTCCAGGCAAAGTCGGTGTCCCAGTCACAGTCATAGACGTCATCGGCATGGAAATGAATTGCGCCGTACTGATCCTTCGCGTGTCGCCAATCAAGTGTTGACGCATTCCAGTTGTGCCCGGTCATTGCCCTTGTCGGCATGTTCACCGTGCGTCCGCCCAACTCGTTTACGGACACGTCCTCGATCCGCTCCGTGGCAATCTGCCTGCTGAAATCCCAGGATGCGAGCACATGCCCGCCTTCCGGGACAACGCCGCCCCGGAGGTAGCCGATCGCCTCCTCTGTGCTGACCCCGCCCGAAAAGACGCTGGGTCTTTCGATCTTTCCATTGAAGAACGCTTGGGCCTTTCCGCCGCTGGCGGCTGCTTCGGCGGCAATCAGGAAACGGCCGCCAAGGACGCTATCTGACCCGTCCTTGCGAAGGTCCGCCGATGTCGCAACGCGCCCGGCCATCCCGGGAATCTCCCGCAGCGCGTGCTGCACGACCGAGATCCTGCGACGTTCGAGATCAACGGTCGCGGCAACGGCATACCAATGGCGCCGGATGACCTCCTGTCCGCTCGAAACATGCTGATCGGAACCGACGCGGACAGCGATCTCGCCTGCGGCGGACACTTCCAGCGACCAGCCATCCCCCGATGCCTTGTCCCGATGGCTCAAGATCACCTGCCGCCCGGCATCGGGCAGTGTCGGATGAACAAGGACGGCAATGGTGAAGCGAGCCAGGCCGTCGAAGAACGAGGGGTCATCGACTTCAGCGAACGAACCGGGGTGAATCGGCTGGTGTCTGCACGCGAACGGTCCCCCAATGACGTCCGCGACGTGGTCGACCCGAAAGCCGGGACCGAGAGGATCCTGGTCAGCGCAAATCACGCGGCCGATCCTGGCGCCGAACTTTCCGGGGTCGTCGCAACTGACCTTGAATTCGATGGTGCTGCCCGGAGACGCGTGCCAGTCGTCGCAATAGCCCAGGATCCTGACGCCACTTGGAAGCTCCATGACTCAGATCCTCAGTTCGTGACCGGTGAGATCGGCCCAACGCATCTTGAACACTTCCCACTCCGCTTCGCCCGGATCCTCGAAAATCCGGTCATCCACTGCCTCGATCGGGCTGCCGCGCTCGCTGATGCGGGCAATCCGCCAGGACTTGAACGGCTCCACGATTGCCAGGATGTACTTGCCGCGAACGGGTGTCGCGCGCATGCGATGCAGGATGTACCGGAGTTCTTCGCTGTGCGGACCGCGGATGTTCACCTTGAACTCAAGTGCGAGGTCTGTCCTTTCAGGATCGACAGGATACACTGCGGCATCTTCCCAATATCGGCGCATTCGCTCTCCCTCCACCGTGACATGACCAGCATAGGTCAGCCTGGCACGGAACTGCTTGCCCGAAGACGACACCTATGTGCGCCCAAAAGGACGATTCGCCTGCACACGATCCGACGGTTCAATGGATCCGCTGCGCCGATCGATCGCTGATCTTCCTCACGTGGGTATGCGCCACCGTACCCGTTTCCAGCCGGCGCTGCCGACGGTCCCTTGTCGGGGGCAATCCGAATTCATCGCGATAGGAACGCGAAAAGTGGGCCACCGAACCGAAACCGCATGACAGCGCGACCTCCATGACAGACAAGTTTGACTGCGTCAGAAGGCGACGCGCAAGATCAAGACGGGTGCGAACGTAGAACTGCCTCGGCGACGTGTGAAGGTAGGACTTGAACAAGCGCTGAAACTGCTTGCTGGTCACGCCCACCGAACTGGCGAGATCCGCGATCGGCAGCGGATCCTCAAGGTTGTTTTCCATCAGGTCAATGGCTTGGGCAAGCACCGGGTGGGCCAATCGAGGGAAACGGGCGCCGACGGGCTGGGGGAGTGTCGACTGGCGAATGCTGTCAAGAATGAACTGGTCGGACACGGCCATGGCAATGGGCAACCCGAAGTGCTGATGCACCAAGTGCAGGCCCAGATCAACGACTGCCGAACCGCCGGCGCACGTCATGCGCTTTCTGTCGATCTCGAACAGGCAGTTCGATACGTCGACGTCCGGGAATTCCTCCCTGAAGCTGTCCAGATACTCCCAGTGGATCGTCGCGCGATAACCCCCGAGCAGGCCTGCCTTGGCCAGCAACAGGCTGGCTGAACCCAGCGCGGAAATCGAGCTTCCCCCAACCGCCAAACGGCGAAGCCAGGCGGCAACCCCGCTGCTTACTTCCCGTTGGGGATCATTGCCGGCCACGACGACGACGTTCGGCAGATTGGGGAAATCGCCAATCGAGGCGTCTGCATCGACAGCCAGTCCCCCGTTCGAACTGACCTGCTTGCCGTTGCGCGTGATAACGGTCCACTCAAAGAGGCAGCGGTCAGCCATCCTGTTTGCAATCCGAAAGACCTCGGAAAAGTTCACGAACGGCACCATCGAGAATCGCTTGTCGAGAAAGAAGCCGACCTGGATTGGTTGATCGCCGCCAATGTGATTGAACACTGCAGTACCCCGTTAGCTCGGGCCCCCTCTGTCGTAGACGCGTGACGCCAGGAGAGGATAGTCAAAGGGTCTTGGAGCTTCGCCGTCCACGTACATGTACGCAAACGCGTCCGTTATGCCCTTCAGGTCCGCGGTCCGCGCCTTCCAGGCCAGGTAGGCGTCTTCCGAACTGAAGACCGTAACGGCTATTCGTGCCTCACCCTCGCCCATCAACTGCATGGCAAGGCAATCCGGCTCGCTCTCCATGGTCTCAAAAACCAATGATCTGAACAACTTGACGGACTCCTCTGCAAATTCCGGCTTGCAGCGCCAGTGAGACGTCCGAACGTACATTCAGCTTTCCCTTCGACACCCTGTGGCATTGGCTGCCCCCGAATGCTCAACCTGCTTGGCAGAATACTTGTCCAAAAGCATCAAGTCCATTTGATGTAAAACGACATCGCCATGACGGGTTCAGTCCTGGCGCAACACGCGTGCGGACGGCGCCCCCGCCCCGCTGGTTTCCGTCGCCGCGGCAGAGGTCACGGGCCCGGACTTCCCCGGCGAGCGGCTGATGGTCTGCCTGACCCCCGGCTGCGGCAGGGACCGCGCGGCGGGCAAGTGCCACCCCGTACGCGGGGTTGGCGCCATCCGGCTTTCCACCCTGCCGATTCTGGAAACCGCTTCCATTGCGTGCAGATGGAGAACGCCGTGACGGCCTCAGCCGCCAACCGCGTTCCATGCTTGAAGTGCCGCGCCAGTTCCGGCGCGTTTTCGCCCGCTTCCCAACGTGGTCAAGACGCGTCCCCTTCGCAGCGCATTGGCCAACTGCAGCGACGATGGCTGCCTGGAAACCCTTCGACGCAAGGCGGGATGATCCTGCAGCGGTCGGACATCAACCTCCACGCCTTGTGCCTGCGACAAGCGCATCGAGGAACCCGCGCTCCTAGTCGCCCAGAGCCACTTGCACCGCCTTGCCTTTCGTCAAACTGCCTGCGGCTGATGTTGTCCGCCGCCTTGAAGGCATTGTCGTCACGGAAGACTGGACGATCGCAGGTGTTGGAGGACCTGCGTTTCCGTTCAGGCGCAGCAGGAAACAGGTGCACTTCATTGAATCCGAAGCGCCGGAGCACGAGGATCGGCATGCAGTCAGCCCGATGCGCGCTGAGGCATTGCGAGGACACTACGCCTCGTCGAGCGCGCCGTCCATTCGGTACAAAGTTCGGTCGCCTGCATGCAATTTCACCCGCGAACCCCTGCTAGACTGTTGCTGCGGTTGTCGAGCTTCGGGTCTGTCCGGCCGCAAGGACATTGCGAAGTGACCAGGATCGCTCCACTCGATGTGAGTCACGCCGCAAAGCAAGATAGTGGTCAACGCGCTGGGCAACATGCTTCTCGGCAGCCGGCGTTGATCGCCATGCCACACCCGGACGGGAGGAAGAACAGATGAACAAAGCTCTCACGAAGATAGCTGGAACTTGCACCGCCTTGGCAGTTTCCGTTGCTCCAGTGATGGCGCAGGAATACCGTTGGGACATGCCGAACGAATATGCAAAGGCCAGCGGACACTACTACGACGAGATTTTCGCAGACAAGCTTCGCGAGGCCACAGGTGGAGCGATCGACATCACGAACCACTATGGTGGATCGCTTGGCTACAAGTCCAAGGACCATTGGAATGTCGTGGAAGACGGCGCCGCCCAGGTGGCCAGCACGTACACCGGCGTCTTTGCCGGGATCGACCCGATCTTCCTGTTGGTGTCGATGCCGTTCCTGGCGCGCAACATCGATGAATCGAAAGCGCTCTACGACGCTGCCCGCCCCTGGTACGAGGCTGCCTTCGAAAAGGGCAATCAGAAACTCCTTCTGGCTGTCCCGTTCCCGCCCGTGGGCATCTGGGCCAAGCAGCCTGTCACCGATACGGATGAACTGGCGCAGATCCGCATCCGCACTTACGACAAGACCAGTACCGTTGCCCTGAAGGCAGCCGGAGCAAACGCGGTTCAGCTAAGCTGGGCGGAC
Organism: Boseongicola sp. SB0662_bin_57; assembly: GCA_009839535.1. GTDB lineage: Bacteria > Pseudomonadota > Alphaproteobacteria > Rhodobacterales > Rhodobacteraceae > JAJEFO01. The sequence continues at coordinate 14,565 of VXPN01000103.1, forward strand.
ATCGTGCCAGCGTTGACAACCGGCACGATCGACGCGGTTCTTACCGCTGGCGAAGGCGGCGTTCTCTCCAGTTTCTATGAGCACATGGATCACTTCAACGCCATCAACTATGTTGCCGGAACGCAGATGTTCCACATCAACAAGGATGCATTCGACGCGCTGACTCCCGGACTTCAGGAAACCGTTCTGCAGATTGCGAAAGAGACCGAGGACGAGGCCTGGGAGGCGATAAAGGAACGAGTCGAAAAGTCATATGTCGCCATGCGCGAACAAGGCGTCACCATCATCACCGAGGATGATCTGGCGGACGGGTTCCTCGACAGTCTCAAGGAAGCGTCCCAGGTCGTTTTCCAGGAGTGGCGTGACAAGATGCCTGAAGGCGCCGCAGACAAGATCATTGCCAGCTTCAATGACATGAAGTGATGCAGACCTGAAATCGCAACTCGGCTGCAGGAGGCCAGCGACCTCCTGCAGGTTCCTGCCTGAAGACTTCTCGAATGCCCGCCTCCGCCGTTGTTCTGTCCATCGATCGCGTTGCCCGCGGACTGTCCGTGGCGGGCGCAGTCGCGGCAGGCATCATCTTGATCGTGATGAGCTGCCACATCCTGGCCGAGATCGTCCTGCGTTCCTTCTTTTCCAGCACCACGTACGTCCTGGAGGAAATGATCGGCTACGGGATCGCGACCATGTCGTTTCTTGGTCTGGGATACGCGCTCAACAAGGGCGACCTGATACGGATGAACCTGGTGCTGGTTCGGCTGGGCGACACGACGGTGCGCCGGATTGTCGAGATCATCTGCATTGTCGGAGCGTTGACGTTCACAGGCATTGCATCCTGGTACTTTTTCATAAGCGCCGTGCGGGACTTTTCACGCGGCTACGTCAGCGAGACCCTGTCGGAGACACCGCTCTGGTTGCCGCCCTCGATCATGCTGCTCGGCATGATCATATTCATCCTTCAACTGCTGGCCTATCTGCTGCGCATCCTCGTTGGAGACGTGTCGTTCGCGGACGAAAGGTCCAGCGGGTTCCAAGATCAGTGAAGGATCTTCCAGGAGATGGATGTGGGCCCGCTTGAGGTAGCGTTCGTTACTTTGGGACTGCTGGCGCTCTACTTGACCTTGGGCGTCTGGGTCTTCGCTGCCGTCGGCCTCGTGGGGCTGACAACCCTGACGTTCATCCTGGACATGGATATCGACCGCATAGGAGCCATCATGCGTGGGGCGATGTGGCGGTCGGCCAGCACCTGGGAACTCTCGGCTGTTCCGATCTTCATCATGATGGGAGAGCTGATGTATCGCAGCGACTTTTCGGAGCGGCTCTTTCGCGGCCTGGCGCCATGGGTCTACAATGTTCCAGGAGGATTGCTTCACACGAACATTGCCGGATGCACGGTGTTTGCGGCCGTGAGCGGCTCGACGACGGCCACGACAGCCACCGTCGGCAAGATAACGACGACGGCGCTGGCGGAAAGAAAATACGATCAGGGCCTCTCGATAGGGTCACTGGCTGGCGCCGGCAGCCTCGGGCTGATGATCCCGCCGTCTATCTCGTTCATTATCTACGGCGTGCTGTCCGAAACCTCGATTGCCCGGCTCTTTGCTGCCGGGGTGTTCCCTGGCCTGCTGATCGCAGGACTCTACTCCGGCTACATTGGCATGCGTGCGACAATGAACCCCGACCTCGCACCGCGCCACTCCGAGACATACACGGCATCTGACCGGCTGAGGGGCCTCATCGATCTCCTGCCCGTGACCCTTCTCATTCTGCTTGTGCTGGGAAGCCTGTACAGCGGCATCGCGACTCCATCCGAAGCCGCGGCGGTTGGCTTTCTTGGTTCGTTCCTGCTGGTGACAGTGACCGGTCAAATGAGCTGGAAGCTGTTCATCGAGGCCGTGTCCGGGACAATTCGGATCACCACGATGGGCATCACGATCCTTGTTGCCGCCAACTTCATGTCGTCGGCCATGGCATATCTGCACGTGCCCCAGGAAATCGCTCGGGTCATCGTCAGCCTTGGCTTGCCGGTGTATGCGCTCATGCTGCTTGTGGCAGTGTTCTACATAATCCTCGGACTGTTCCTGGATGGTCTCTCGATCATGGTCATGACGTTGCCGATCACGTTGCCCCTGATCGTGAGCGCGGGTTTTGATCCGGTCTGGTTCGGCGTCTTCATCGTCATCATGATCGAGCTCGGGCTCGTTACACCGCCGATCGGGTTCAACCTGTTCGTGCTTCAGGTCATGACAAAGCAGCCGATGGGATTCATCGCGCGTGCGGCGTTTCCGTTCTTCCTTCTGCTCTGTCTGGCGGCGGTCATAATCACGATCTTTCCACAGATCGCGCTGTGGCTGCCGGACATCCTTTTCAACCGATAACCACCGAAAGGCAGGCTCTGATGTTCACAACTTTTGAAAGGCTGGCTCGCTACAATGCATGGGCCAACCGCCGGATGCACAGGACATGCGCGAGGTTGACGGTCCGCGCATTGATGCAGGATCGTTCCGCGTTTCACGGCTCCATCTACTTGACGCTCGAGCACATCCATGCCGCTGATCGCCTTTACAGGGACCGGCTTGAGAAGCGGCCAATCAGCCTGGAGTGGCCCATCCAGCAGTTCTTCAAGGACATTGCGGAGCTGTCCAAGGCCCAGTTCGAACTTGACCAGTGGTATGTCGAGCGCATGTCCCGGGTCACGCAGGAAGAGCTGGAAGCCGACTGGCCGTTCATGAGCGTGGACGACGACCCCGTCCTGGTCAACGAGACGCTGGGGACCTGCCTGAGCAACCTGTATCAGCACCAGGTTCATCATCGCGGACAGGTTCACAACATGCTTTCGCAAGTCGGCGTCTATCCGCCGCCGATGGATTACGTGCTCTTCGCCATGGAAGATCGTGGGGACGAGATTCCCGACCACCTGAAGAGCCGCTGGCAGAACTGAACAAGGTCCAGGGCCTGATCCCGAAGGCAGGCCACGAAGCAGGCATGCGTCGAACTGAAATGGCAGCGGAAGTCGCGGCCCGGCGCGGCGGGCAGAACGGGAATTCGTGCAGGAGGATGACGAACTCATGAAACCACCCGCGTTTGTTGATTGCTACGGTGACCTAGCCGATCATCTGACGCCGGAGATCCTGGCGCACTGTCCAGGCATCGAGGTGATTTACGGCGAACCCGCCAGCGAGGACGAACTGATCGCGCGCCTCGCCGGGCGTCGCCACGCGATTGTGTACATGGGATACCTCTCCAAGCGCGTGCTTGAAGCCTGTCCTGAACTCAGGTCGGTCGCCTACCTGTCGACAGGGTTGGCAACGCACGCGGACCTGCACGATGCAGACAGGCTTGGCGTGCGCATTGAAGGCGTGAGGAACTACGGTGATCGGGCGGTTGCCGAACACGCCATCACGCTGGCCCTCAGTTCGCTTAAGCGAATTGCCGAAGCCGACCGTCTCGTCCGGCAGGGCGGCTGGCAACTGTTGCGATCCGAAGAAATCGCGGGAGCGACATTCGGGATCGTGGGATTCGGCGGGACAGGTCGCGAAACGGCACGGATTGCCAAGGCGCTGGGCGCGGAGGTGATCGGGTGGTCGCGTTCCGGCGATCCCGGCGGGTGTGGCGCCACGCCGGTCGCCTTTGACGAAGTCCTGGAAAGGTCCGACATTCTCTCGCTGCACCTGGCACTGACGCCGGGCACCGCAGGCATAATTGGTCGGGATGCTTGCCAGCGATTGAAGCAGGGCGTCATTCTCGTCAATACCGCGCGCGGCGAACTCGTCGACCGGCAGGCGATGCTGGACGCTCTCGCGGCAGGGAGGATCGGGCACGTTGCCCTCGACGTCTTCCATCGGGAACCTCTTTCCCCGGATGACCCCTTGATCGGATGCGACAGGGTAACGCTGACCCCGCACTCCGGTTGGTACACCGGGCGCTCCGTCGACAACCTCCTTGTCGCGGGCCTGAGAGTCCTTCGGCGACACATCGAGCAATCGAGCGTTGCCGATGGCTGAAGCGACGGCAATCGAGACGCTTGCCAGGCATCTGGTCTCGGCAACGCGATCAGACATCCCCGATGACGTCTACGAGCGCGCAAAGGACTGCGTGGTTGATGTCATGGGCGCTGCGGCAGCCGGAGCGAACTCTTCGCCCGCGCGGGCAACGAATGCGGGGCTGACGGAACTCGTCGGTCCCGGCAGATCGTCGGTATGGTTCAGCGACGCCCAGGGTGGTGCAGCCGCTGCAGCGGCGGCGAACGCGATGGCGGCCACCGCACTTGATGTGGACGACGGGCATCGCAAGGCCGCCGGCCACCCAGGGGCGGCCGTCGTCAGCGCCGCGATTGCAGCTGCAGAAGAGAGCAATGCAAGCGTCGAGGAGTTCCTGTGCGCCGTGGTTCTCGGTTACGAGGCCTCGGTTGCGGCTGCCCTGGCGCGCCTTCCGGAGCACCACGGTTCAACAGTCAGCGGAAGATGGAGCGGGGTTGGCGCCGCCGTGGCCGCCGCGCGCCTGCGGGGGGTGACCAGCGACGTCATGGCCAATGCGATCCTGGTTGCCGAGCAACACGCGCCCCGCCTGACATCGGCGCAATTGCACGGTTTCGCGGGATCAGACGTCAAGGAAGGCATATCATGGTCAGTGCTGACAGGCATCGCGGCGGCCGGATTGGCGGCGCACGGCTTCAAGGGCTACCCCGGCACTTTCGAGGGCATGCTCTACGACGCTGAGCTTCTGGTTGGCGATCTGGGGAAATTCCAGGCCATTGGCGGCTTGTTTTTCAAGCCGTACGCGTGCTGCCGCTGGATTCACGCAGCGATGGACTGCCTGCATGACATTGTCCAGTCATGGCAATTGAAGCCGGAGGACATAAGTCGCATCGAGGTGCGAACATTCAAGAATGCGGTTCGGCTGGCAAACGCGGTGGAGCCGAAATCCGGGCTTGAGGCCCAGTTCTCGATTCCGTTTTGCCTTGGTGCCATGGCGGTTCGTGGACCCGAGGCGCTCTGTCCTCTCGACCGGGACCTGCTTTCGGATTCGCGGATCACTGACGTGGCACGCCGGACCCACATTGCCGAGGATCCAGGCATCGAAAGGTTGTTTCCAGCATGCACCGCGGCAATCGTGCGTGTGGAACTGCCGGATGCCAGTTCCTTCGAGAGACGTGCGGACACGCCTCTTGGGGATCCGACAAATCCCATGGACCGTGTTCAGCTCGTGCGCAAGTTCAAGCGGCTCATCGCCGAAGTCGCCGGATCGTGCGATGTTCCTTGGTTTCCCGAGGCCCTCTTTTCGGCCCCGCCGGAAAGCCGTTTGTCAGGGCTGACTTCGATGATTCGATGCCCACAGCCAGCCAGCGCCAGGCTCCAATGACGGACAGTGATGTGGATCAAGGCCTCCGGATTTCCGACGCTCTTGTTTCACGGCGCCAAATGGCCGGAGACAAGGAATGGCAAAGCAAGACGTCCATGCCGCCGCCGTTGGTTCGCCAGATCTGTGAATCGTGACATCAGGCAAGGAGATTGCGCATGCATGCCAGGTGCATCCAGGATTCGTGATTGCCTTCAAGCGGGTCTAGCCGAAAGTTTCTCGCCTTGTCGCAAGGCGTCAGGGGATTGGCGCAAGGTATCAAGATTCCGTGCGCGATTGATTCCATAACTTGCGGAGCCGGACTTAACGATCCGCAGGAACAGGGCAAGTTGCAGCATGAGCTCGATCAGCAAAGCAAGACCTTCAGGCACTCGGTGACTGGACCATGCGGGAAGAGACGATTGTCATTGGTGCGGGTCAGGCAGGATTGTGCGCAAGCTATTTCCTGACGCAGTTCGGAGTCCCCCACACGGTGTTCGAGGCAGGACGTGTCGGAGAATCCTGGCTTTCCCGGCGTTGGGACAGTTTCTGCCTGGTCACGCCCAATTGGACCGTGCAGCTTCCAGGCGTCGAGCTTGAGAGTTTCGATGCCGACGCCTTCATGTCGGGGGACGACTTCGTGGGTGTTCTCCGGCAGTTTGCCGAATCGTTCAATGCGCCAGTTCAAACAGGTTCACTGGTTTCGTCGGTGACGCGTCGCGGCGCTTCGGGATTCGAAGTGGTGACGAACGGGGAAACTCGTTGCGCATCAAACGTCATAGTGTGCTGCGGAGGGTATCAGTTCATCCGCAAGCCGCAATTCGCCCGGCAACTGCCCGCCAGCGTCGAGCAAGTCGATGTCTCCACCTACCGAAGTCCAGGCGATCTCCCAGACGGATCGGTTCTGGTGGTAGGCTCTGGACAGTCCGGGACCCAGATCGCGGAAGAGCTCAGTGAATCGGGACGTGATGTCTATTTGTGCGTCGGCAAGGCTGGGCGAATCCCGCGAAGGTACCGAGGGCGGGACTTGAGCCATTGGCAACTGGAAATGGGGATAGTTGACCGCACGGTTGATCAGCTGGACTCTCCTGCCGACCGGTTTCGTGGCGATCCACATGTAAGTGGCAGACGCGGTGGGCACACCTTGAATCTCCACCAGCTTGCTCGCGACGGCGTTCAGTTGCTTGGGTCGCTTTCGGCGGTGGACGGCCCGAAGATCAGCTTCACGGACAATCTTGCCGAAAACATGAAGGCGGCCGACGACTTCTCTGACACCTTCTGCCGGATGGTCGACGACTACATCGAGGAGAAATGCATAGACGCGCCTCTTCCCGACGACGAGAATTCGGATTTCGGAGGCGGGACGGGTCCATGTCCGTCTTCGCCAGGTGATCTCGACCTGGGGAGCTGCAACATCCGCACGGTGGTATGGGCCACCGGGTTCGGGTTCGATTTCTCTTGGGTGCGTTTTCCGGTTTTCGATGAGTTTGGCTACCCGAAAACCAAGAGAGGCGTAACCGAAGTCGAGGGTCTCTATTTCCTGGGGCTGAACTGGCTGCACACGCGCAAGTCCGGGACCATACTGGGTGCTGGAGACGATGCGAAGCACGTCGTCGATCACTTGCGTCAAACGCGAACCGTGCCGGTCAGATGATGGGTGTGTCGGTGACCAAGGCACTCGACGCCCAGCCTGGGAGCCTTCCTCGCCGGTTTGAGGGGACTGACCAGCCATGGTGGTGGGAATGGGCGCCGCGCGACAAGCGACCTCCAGGCGCCTTGCCGAAGTCAGCCGATGCGGTGGTTGTCGGCTCGGGCTACGCCGGTCTGTCAGCGGCACTTACGCTGGCCCGGGCGGGGCGAGAGGTAATCGTGCTCGATGCAGGCTTCCCGGGACATGGCGCGTCCAGCCGGTCGGGCGGCATGATCGGGAGCGGGCACGTTGTTCCGTTCGAACGGCTCAGTCGTCTCTACGGCGATCAGCAGGCCTCGGCAATCCTGCGGGAAGGGCTGAATTCCTTTGCCTTCACGAAGAACCTGATCGAGTCAGAGAGCATCGAATGTCACTTCCGTCAGGTCGGGCGGTTGCGTGCTGCATGGCGACCGCAGGATTTCGACATGATCCGGCGCGATGTCGACCTGGTCACGAAATTGCTCGACTACGATGTCACGGTGCTCGGAAAGGCAGAACTGGCCGAAGAACTGGGCACGGACCGCTACGCAGGCGCCTGTGTCTACAACCGCCACGGCGGGCTGCATCCCGCGATGTTCCATTCCGGCCTCCTGGACGTCGTGGTTGAGGCCGGCGCCAGGGTGTTCGGAGACAGCAAGGTCGTAGCCATTGACGACGCGCGTCACCGCAAGATCGTTCGAACCGAACGTGGCCAGGTGGCGACGTCAAACGTGATTGTCGCGACCAACGGCTATACTTTCCCGGAGCTTCGGCCGTTTGCGCAGCGACTCATTCGGGTTCACGCCTACATGATTGCCACGGAAGTCATCGGACAGGAACGTACCAGGCAGATAATTCGCAGGGATCGGATGGTCGTCGAAACGCGTTGGCGCCACTGCTACTATCGAAGGTCGCCCGACGGAGAGCGCATCCTGTTCGGCGCCCGCGTATCGCTGGGCGCCGTCAGTCTGGACAGGGCAGCCAAGGTCATCAGGAAATTGATGGCCGAGCTGTATCCCGAGCTGAAAGATGTCGGCGTGACCCACTGCTGGACGGGACAACTGGGGTTTGCCCGCGATTTCCTGCCGCACATCGGAGAGATTAATGGCGTTCACCACGCCTTGGCCTGCAACGGTTCTGGCGTTGCGATGCAGCCATACACCGGCCACAAGGCAGCGCTGAAAGTGCTGGGCTCTCCGGAAGGCAAGACAGCTTTTGACAGCCAGGAGTTCCGACCGATCCATCCGTTTTACGGGGGGCGTCCTTGGTTCCGCCCATTCCTGTCCGCCTACTACCGGATGAAGGACTTCAAGGAGGGATCGAGCTGATGACAACCCACGGAACCGGAGTGCGCTAGACCGATGGCCTGGACGGTAGGCGTTGATGTTGGCGGGACTTTCACCGACTTTTTCGCATTCGACGAAGTGCACGGAAAGACGGTTGTTCACAAGACACTGTCAACGCCGGAAAACCCGGCTGAAGCCGTAACGGAGGGCCTCAGCGAACTTTGCGATGCCGAAGGGATCGACCTGGAGGAAATTGAGCGCTTTTCCCACGGAACGACTGTTGGAACGAACACGCTGATCCAAAGGAAGGGAGCTCGCGTTGCTGTCGTCACAACGCGTGGATTTCGCGACCTGCTCGAAATCGGTCGCCAGGTTCGCCCAAGGATCTTCAGTCTCCAGGAGGACTATCCGCCGCCGCTTGCATCCAGAAGGAACTGCTTCGAAGTCACCGAACGCATAGGCCCGGACGGAGAGATCATCGACCCTCTCAGCGAGGCAGAGATCGCCCACGCCATCGAGAGTGTCCTCTTGAGCGACGCGACGTCATGCGCGATTTGCCTGCTGTTTTCGTACGAATCCGATGCTCACGAAAAGGCGCTCGCCGAAGCGCTCAAGAACGAAATCCCTGGACTCTACGTCTCCTTGTCGTCCGAAATATATCCGGAGATACGGGAGTACGAACGTTTCTCGACTGCCGTGCTGAATGCCTATCTTCAGCCAGTCCTTGACCGGTACATGGCCCTGCTGGAAGAGACGCTCAGCAGCAGGATCCCGGGAGCGGTCATAGGCATCAATCAGTCCAATGGCGGCCTGACATCCATTCAACAGGCGCGAAACCATCCGATCAAGACGGCACTCTCGGGCCCGGCAGCCGGAGTCATGGGTGCGCTCGACACCGCGACCCGGTCCGGTTTCGGCGACGTGCTTACGCTGGACATGGGCGGCACAAGCGCGGATGTAGGCCTCATTCGGAACGGAGAGGCGAACGTGAGCACCAGCCGGGATGTCGCCGGCTTTCCTGTTCGTCTGCCGATGATTGACATTCACACGGTTGGAGCCGGCGGCGGTTCCGTGGCCTGGTTTGACCGAGACGGCCTTTTGAAGGTCGGCCCAATCAGCGCTGGCGCAGACCCCGGTCCCGTTTGCTACGGCCGAGGGGGAACCCAGCCAACCGTCTCCGATGCAAACGCGGTCGTCGGCAGGCTGGATCCGTCGGGCCTGTTGGACGGCACCATGCCGCTTGACGTCGAAGCCGCACGCGCCGCAATCCAGCCGGTCGCGGAACGCATTGGATTTACTGTCGAAGCCGCCGCAATTGGCATCATTGACATTGTTGTCGCGAACATGGCTCGCGCTGTGCGCATGATTTCCGTGGAGCGAGGATACGATCCAAGGGACATGGCGCTCATGTCGTTTGGCGGTGCAGGCGGGCTCCACGCGGTAGAAGTGGCGCGTTCACTTGGCGTGCGAAGGGTCATTGTCCCGGAGTCTCCCGGAATTCTCTGCGCCAAGGGACTGGTCGTCGCCGACAGGAAGCAAGACCTTGTACGGTCTGCGCGCATTCTGGTCGATGAAGGGTATCAAGACCAGGTCTACCCGGCACTCGCGAAACTCGAGCACGAGCTGCTGAGCTGGTACGACAGCGAGAGGATCGCGGAGTCCGAGCGCGAACAGCAAGTCACTTTGGACATGCGGTACGTAGGACAGAACCACGAACTGCGTGTTCACCAGCCTGGCTCAACTGTCCGTTCCTTGCCGCAAAGCGATGTGCTCAAGTCGATGTTCTTCAGTGAGCACCAGCGAAGCTATGGATATCACAATGACGGCGATGAAATCGAAATCGTCAACGTTCGGCTGACTGGAATCGGACGTCGTCGAATCGAGTTCTCTGGCGACGAGCTGAAGAAGGAACTCTGGGAACCCGAACCGGTTTCGCGGCAACTGGTTTGGTTTTCTGGCAATGGTCCGGAAGAAACAGACGTCTACCTGCGGGCGGAGCTGGCTCCGGGTCAGGGAATCTGTGGCCCAGCGATCATCAGGCAGCTTGACTCAACAACTGTACTGGCGCCAGGCGATCGGGCGTCGGTTGATCGGCACTTGAACTTGGATGTCGAGGTGCGCGGATGACCGGAAAGAGCAAGGCCTCAGAGGGCTTTCGCGTTGACCCGATTGCACTCGAGATCATGTTGAACGGACTGCGCTCGATTGCGGATGAAACCTACAACGCCCTGACCCGCAGCGCATATTCGACCAACATAAAGGAACGCAAGGACCATTCGACTGCTGTCATGGATGCCTCGGGCCGGCTGATCGCGCAGGCCGAGAACTCTCTGCCAATCCATCTTTCTTCGATGGCAGGAATAATGCAAGCGCTGCTGCAGAAGTACCGGCGAGGGGAAATCCAGGAAGGCGACATATTCGTTTCAAACGATCCTCACGTCGCCGGCGGTTCCCATCTGCCGGACATCAACCTGGCGCAACCGGTCTTCGCCAATGGCAAATTGCTGGCGTTTGTCTGCAACATTGCCCACCACGCCGACGTTGGCGGCATGGCGCCGGGGTCGGTCGCTGGCGGAATGACCGAGATCTACCAGGAGGGTCTGCGGATTCCCGCCGTCAAGCTGTTCGATCGCGGCGAACTGGTACGTGATGTCTTTGACATTCTCTTGCTCAACGTTCGCGTGCCAGAGGAACGACGTGGCGACTACAACGCACAAGTTGCGGCCTGCAAGCTTGGTGAGCGTCGCATGCAGGAATTGGTCGAGCGCCATTCGGCGGAAATGCTGGAACGCGCCTTCGGGGACATCATTGCGAGGACCGAGAAGCGCCTGAGAGACGCGGTGCACGCCATTCCGGACGGCGTATATCGCTACCGGGACTTGATGGATGATGACGGGTGCGGAAATCTCGACATTGAAATTGCTGTGGCGGTCACTGTGGACGGCGACAGGATCTCCTTTGATTTCGCGGGCACCGCTCCACAAGCTGCCGGCAACATCAACTCGCCGTTCAATGCGAGCCACGCGACGCTTTGCTACGTGGTCAAGGCTCTCGTCGACCCCGATGCGCCAAACAACCAGGGAGTGCTGAACGTCTGCGAAATGATCGCCGAACCTGGATCGCTGGTGAATTGCATTGCTCCAGCAGCATGTGCCGCGCGCGCGAATACCTGCCAGCGGATCGTGGACGTGGTGATCGGAGCCTTGGCCGACGCCATGCCCAAGGCCGTGGTTGCAGCGGCGAACGGCGCAAATACCGCGGCGGTCTTTTCCGGCAAGCATCCGGATTCGGACAAGAGCTATCTCTACATCGAAACCATAGGGGGCGGTTTCGGTGGCCGTGCGACGAAGGACGGCACGGACGGCGTGCAGGTTCATTCCACGAATACGTCGAACCTTCCTGTCGAAGTCATGGAAGCGGAGTACCCGCTTCGCGTGATGCGCTACGAACTGGTTCAGGATTCAGGAGGTGCAGGTGAGCACAGGGGGGGGCTCTCGATCCGTCGGGACGTGACTCCCATTGGACACGTGTGCACGTTCAGCGGTCAGGGCGAGAGATTTCGCCATCAGCCTTGGGGGCTTTTCGGGGGAGAACCGGCCATGGCGGGACGTTTTGCCTTGATCTGCCCCGACGGGCAAATTGACGTGTTGCCCGGAAAGCCTTCGGGCGTGGATGTTTCCGCCGGGACGATCATATCGATGCAAACGGCCGGTGGCGGAGGCTATGGGCACCCAGGAAACAGGTCACGGGACGAGGTGGACGAGGATGTCGCGAGCGGGAAATTCTCGACTTCCTTTGTCAACAAACACTACCGCGGCTGCAAAAAGGCAGGTCGGCCCAGCGGCAATCGGAAACGCCTGGATCGCAGAGACTCTTGAAAATCGTCTTGCTACTCTTTTCTGAAGGCTCTGATTGCAAGTCGTATGCATGACCGGTCGATTGCGTTGACGACGATGCAGTTGCGAGGCGCAGCGTTGTCCAGTTCGACCTGCTGGAACCATCGAGGCAGTTGTCGAGACAATTGCTCACGATCCCGTGGCAGAGCCTTAGCAAGCCCTTCAACTGACCGTCATGCCGCTGCGTTCGGCGGCAACATGGACAGCCATCGGCGAGACGTCAGGCTCAATGATGTCGGCACGCAGTCCGCACTCGCTGGCAATGGCACGCACCCAAACAAGGACGTTGTTGTCCGCCATCGACAGCCAGAAGTGATCCTCAGCCAGCTTCAGGACAACGGGATCGCTGATCGAGATGCCCCGGTGGTCTCTCTTCGGGACGCAAATGCCTCGTCCCTCCGAGTTGCTTGGCAGGTCGCGCAATGAAACGATCTGGACGAGAGGTGCGGCATCCGGCCCCCTGATCTCGACCTGCCGCTGGCTGGCTGCGTTCATGGGGCGTTCGCATTCGGCATCAGGGCCGCCGTGGCAAACAGGCTTCAGCATCTTGTTGTATGGCGAGAAGGCGGTCACGCCGTCCATCGCGGTCGCTTCACAGTGCGGCGTGACGCGCAGCCGCGTATTGGGGCAGATTTCAGCCACCTGTTGGCACCTTTTCACATACCCAAGCGAAACCGCCCGAGGCTGCTCACATGTCCTGCGCAGGCCGCTCGTGGAGATCGGTTGCATGCGGCACGGCCGACCTCATGATCTTTGACAGGAATTGTTGCCCCCGAAAGCCAAGATCAGCCAAAGTGCTTCGCCAATTCGCAGATTCTTGTCCTATGGCGGCAAGTTTTTTGTCCTATGGCGGCAAGCTCGTAGTTGTTCGACCGGTAAACTCGCTGGCGTGCAAGGGACTGCGAAACCTTTGATGCAACCATCTGGCACTGACACTCAGCGAACTCTTTTGCAGCTCGGGAGCTTGCGCAAGTCTTTTGGCGAGAATGTCGTCCTCGACGGTGTCAGCCTTTCGGTGTCTGCAGGCGAAGTCGTTTCACTGATAGGTCCCAGCGGCTCGGGGAAAAGCACACTGCTGCGCAGTGTGAATCTGTTGGAAGTGCCCGACAGCGGAACGATAATTCTGGACGGGCAAGAGGTGCAGTATCGCAATGAAGGATCTGTCTGGCGCAACGCCCGAATCTTGTCAGACCTTCGCACCTCGGTTGGCATGGTATTTCAGAATTTCAATCTCTGGCCGCACAAGACGGTCATCGAGAATGTCGTTGAAGCACCGATTCATGTGAGAGGAATTGCCTTGAAGGAAGCTCACGACAAAGCGTCCGAGCTCCTCGAGATGATCGGCCTGCTCGACAAGCGCGACGAATTTCCTCGACGTCTTTCAGGAGGACAGCAGCAACGTGTAGCGATCGCACGCGCGCTTGCCATGGATCCCAAGCTGATGCTGTTCGATGAAGTGACGTCCGCTCTCGACCCCGAACTTGTCGGAGAGGTTCTCGACATCATGACCAGCCTCGCGCGCAACGGCATGACGATGATCGTCGTCACGCACGAAATGGGATTTGCGCGACACGTAAGTCATCGGACCGCCTTTCTGTTCAAGGGACGGATCGAGGAGTGCGGCGAGTCCGAGCAGATGCTCGCCAATCCGCAAAGCCCACACACCCGGCAGTTCCTCAACCGCGTCCTTCATCATCAATAGAGGACCTTCAGTGATTGACGCCATCATACACTATTTCATTTGGTTTTCACCGTATCTGAGCGGCTTCTTTTGGGCATCACTGATCGCGCTTGAAGTGTCTTTCCTGGCCATTGTCATTAGCTGGTTCATCGGTTTGGCCGCGACGATTGCAAAAGGCGCGAAAAGTCGATGGCTGCGCTGGCCAGCCGACTTCTACATCTGGTTCATTCGCGGAACGCCTAGCCTGATCCAGATATTCATCATCTATTTCGGCATTCCTCATGTCACCGGAATCCCGCTGTCGCCATTTGTGGCCGGCGTCACGGCCCTTGCACTCAGCAGTGGAGCCTATGTGGCCGAGGTGTTCCGGTCCGGGTTCTCCGCAATTCCAAAGGGACAAACCGAGTCCGCTCTGGCCGTCGGCATGAGTCAGGTGTTGATGATGCGACGCATCATTCTGCCACAAGTCGTCCGGATTGTTGTCCCGGCGATGACCAATGAGGCGATCAACACCCTCAAGAACACGTCACTCCTGTCAACCATCACGATAATTGAGGTGACGATGTTTGCCCAATTGTCACTGGCCGCGACGTTCAGGCCATTCGACTTCTTGATCGCCGCAGCGATCATCTACCTGATCATGAACACGATCCTTAGCCAATTCGCCGCTTGGTATGAGCGACGGTACTCCCTTGACCTATGAAACCAACCAAGGAGGAGAAAGTTATGAGAAGAAGAGATTTTGTTGCCATTGCAGGGGCGTCAACGGCTGCCTCGCTCATCGCAGGGCCGGTCTTTGCCCAAGGCGAGTTGGAACTCATTACCCCCGGCGTTCTGACATCCGCGACCGAAGGTGGTTATCCGCCATTCAGCATGCGAACGCCCGGCGGCGAACTGGACGGGCTCGAAATGCGCATCATGGGCGAAATCTGCAGGCGCTTGGGTTTGAAGTACGAGCCGGTCATCGTGAAATGGGAATCCATGCTTGTCGGGCTCCAGGCGAACCAGTACGACATCGTCGGCAATGCCATGGGAATCACAGAGGAACGGCAAAAGGCGGTGACCTTCTGCGACGGTTGGGTGGAAACTGGAGCCCAGGTCGTTGTTCGAGAGGGTTCCGACTATTCGTCCGCCGATCAACTGAGGGGAAAGAAAATCGGTGCGATCGCCGCCTCGACGTTCATTCCAATCGTTGAGAGTCTCGGCGGCGAACTGAGAGCTTACAAGGGCGATATTGACGGCATGCAGGATCTCGTTAACGGCAACATCGATGCCGTGATCCTCGAGGCAATTGCCGCTAACTTCGCGATCACGAAGTCCAAGCTCCCGCTGCGTGCACTTCCCGGACTGATTGATCCGGCCCAATTGGGGTGGGCGGTCAAGAAGGGGAAGCCGAACTTGGTAACCGCAATCAACGAGACCCGGGCAGAAATGGTCGCCGAAGGCAAAGTCGCCGAACTCTTCGACGACATCATTGGTTTCGACCCGTCGCCTAAAGAGCCAATTCGCAGCATTCTATGAGGGTGCCTTCGCAAAAGTCTTGAAAGGCATAGGCCTTTCAGGAGTCGATTCCTGCAGTGGGCGAAAGCCGGGCTTGTCGAAGCTGCGCCGTCCGGCTCGCCCCGTTCCGGATGCGCGTGACATTGCCAAGGAGCTCGAGCGGAGGAGCGTGACGCACGCTCTCGGCGCGGTCGTCCACGACCCCTCCGGCCCAACGGGCCGGATGTTTCTCAGCGTCGCCGCCACCTTCGAAGAGTTCGTGGCCGACCTCATCAGGATGCGCACCCGAGGAGGCATGGCGCCTGCCAAGCCCAAGTGAAGAAGCCGAAATTGTCAAGAGACCCGAACATCTGCCGGACGCGGTCGCCGGCCGCGTTCCTGGGGCTGGCACGCCACGCTCAGGGCATCGCTCCTCGCGGTCATGGGCGCGGCCTCGACGGCGATCGAGGACACGCGCGACCCGGGCCGGGCGGCACTGCGCCCGCACCGGGCGGCGGGTCGACGGAGTGTAAGGCAGTCAGTCAGCAGGAATCGGGAAGGGCGCGATGAACAGGCGTTTGACCGCGATCGTTGAACGCGAGGGCAAAGGCTATGTGGCGCTATGCCCGGAGGTCGATGTCGCCAGCCAGGGCGAAAGCGTGGCCGAAGCGAGAGACGACCTCGCCGAGGCGCTCGCGCTGTTCTTCGAGACCGCACCGGCGGACGAAGTTGACCGGCACCTGCGCGGCGAGGTTTACGTGGCCAGGTCGAGGTTGCGGTTGGCTGGGTTGCGCGTCCTCTCGGGACGTGAGGTCTGCCGCATTCTTGCCGGCCACGGTGTCGACGAATTCCGCAGACGCGGCGGTCATATTGCCACGCAAAAGCAAGATTCGGACGGCACGGTGACGGAACGGCGCCGGATCATCGAGAACTGCGCACCGGCACACTGCTCGCCATCGTACGCCAATCTGGCGTGCCTCGCACGGCATTCGAGAACGAGGCGTGAGCGCAGCAACCCGGCGTACCGACAGCTGTCACCTTCGGCAAGGAAACGCTGTCGGAGACCCGGACTTGCGGGACCGGAATCACGCCGTCCGGATCATTGATCCAACCGCGTCTGGTGACGGGACCGCACCGCAACAGCCCAGATCGGGATGCCGACTGAGAGGAGCCTAGCTTTCCGGCTTTCGATATATGCCCTGTTCCTTCAAGGCATCGATCACCTCCGCAGGCATGTAGGTCTCGTCGTGCTTTGCGAGGAGATCATCGGCCCTGAACACGCCGTCCACGTAATGCCCCTTTGCAATGGTGCCCTGCCCCTCTCCGAACAGGTCCGGGGCGGGATCTCCTCCGACATATGTCACGGGAACCTCAGCCGCACCGTCGGTGACCACAAAGGAAAACCGCACGCCGTCAACGCCTGTCATCGAGCCGTCCTTCACGAGCCCTCCCAGCTGGAAATACTCGTCCTCCGCAGGCGGCGAGGCCAGGACTTCGCTCGGGGACCGAAAAAACTGGAACGCATCCTTCGGCAAGAACCACAGCACGACCAGCATGCCGACAAGGCATGCGCCCGCCAGTGCAAGGACCTGCATGCGCCGCTGCTTCTTCAGGCCTTTCATCCGCTCAATCCGTGGAAGGGAGACGATTGGGGGAGCCCCATTCGATAACCGTCGATTTGACTCGGCGACTTCCTGCACGACCGGTGGCGCGCAGTTGCATAATTGATCTCCGATCCAGGATGCAACACCATATGGCCGAACCATGACCGCAGAAGGGCCGCAGTCATTGCCCAAGGAAGCCGATGCTTCACGGATAGACGGGTGCGGCCATGAGGCCGGCTGTTTCGTCTTCGCCGAGCATCAGGTTCGCGTTCTGGATCGCCTGCCCGCTCGATCCCTTTGTCAGGTTGTCAAGCACCACAATCACGGTCGCGACCCGCTCGCGCCGATCCCCCGCCACGCCAATGTGGCAGAAGTTCGAGGCCCGCACATGCTTCATCTGTGGAACCTGGCCGAACGGCAGGACATGAATGAAGACCTCGCCGCCATAGACCTTGTCCAGTGCCTCATGGATCCGCTCTGGCACGCCCTTCACGTAGCAGGTCATGACAACGCCCCGCGTGGAGGGCAGAAGATGCGGCGTCAGCGTGACTGTCGGCTTGCCTTCCGTCAGCTTGGCCAGTTCCTGGTCGAATTCCCCGAGATGCCGATGGGAGCCGCCCACTGAATACGGCATCACGTTGTCTTCTGCCTCGGCCATCAGCAGGTGCTCCTTCAACGAGCGCCCGGCACCGGAAACGGATGCCTTCAGGTCCAGGACGATGTCGTCGAAATCAATGCACCTCTCCATGAAAAGAGGCCGCAAGCCATAGAGTCCGGCCGCCGCGTTGCAGCCGGTGCCCGCGACAAGCCGCGCTGACCGGATGTCCTCCCGATAGAACTCGGTCAGCCCGTAGACCGCCTCTTTCTGCAGCTGCATTGCCGCATGAGGCTTGCCGTACCACGTCTCATAGGCGTCGGGATCGTGCAGCCGAAAGTCGGCGGAAAGGTCGACGACCTTCACGTGCCGGGGAACGGATGGAATGACGGCCTGGCTTGTCGCGTGCGGAAGAGCGCAGAATGCCAGGCCAATTCCTGACCAGTCCACCTGATCGATGGCGACAAGGTCAGGCAGCTTCAAGTGTCCAAGATGCGGGAACACCGACGACATTGGCCGGCCCGCCTTCCGGTCTCCGGTCAACGCAGCAATCCGGATCGACGGATGGGTCGAGATCAACCGAACGAGTTCGGCGCCTGTGTATCCGCTGGCACCAAGAATGGCGACGTGATGGGGCATCCGGGCCCTCCTTCGGGAAATCATGAATGTCTATCGCGACAAGGGCCGTGCGGCAATCACGCGGCGTGAAACTCCGTCTTCCGTCGGAGAAACCGGGTCGCCTGATCCGTAACGCGTTGCGGGTCGCCGGTAGTCAGGAACATGGAGATCTCGCCAGTGCCTCGCATTTCTGGATGCCGCTCCAGATAGTCGGCCAGGCTGTCGGCCACAAGGGCTG
>VXPN01000449.1 GCA_009839535.1 Boseongicola sp. SB0662_bin_57
AACCAGTCACTGACGAGCCGGGCGAAGCCTCCGCCCCACTGGCTGGAGATCAGGGCATGCATCAGGTCGAGGGGCGCGGTGCCGCCTCCGCATGTCACGCGGTCGCGGTCCATCACGTAGAGGCGCCGCTCAATCAGGCAATCCGGATGAATCTCGGAAAGGGCCGCCGCATGTTCCCAATGGACGGTCATGCGCCGGCCGTCCATCAGGCCCGCCATCGCAAGGATGACGGAACCGCCGGAAACACCGCCGATTCGGACGCCCTGCGTATCAAGAAGCCGCAACCACTCCAGTATGTCCGCATCGTCGAACGCAAATGGGTCGCCGCCCGCCACGACAAGCAGCAGGTCAAGATCCTGCACGCCTCGGGGACGGCACGTGCTCTCGATCAAGGCCGCACCCGAGCTCGGAACCTGGGCGTCCGAAGAGAAATGGATGACCTCGTACAGTTTCGAATCCGAAAGCAGGTTGGCCGCGCGCAACGGCTCGACGGTGCAGGCATAGGACATCAGGGCAAAACCCGGCACCGGAAGGATGCCGACCCGGAACGAGCTGAACTCCGTCGAACCCGATACGTCCTGAATTCGCAAGTTTCTGTCCAGTTCCAGCATATGAAAGGCCAAAGTCTCCGACTATTGCCCGATACTGAACCAAGCCGGCGAGAACGCAATGCGATACTCGGCACTGAGAATCCTGAAAGAGGGCCTGACGGGCAACCGTGGATGGCAGCCGGTCTGGCGCGAGCCGGAACCCAGGCCGGAATACGACATCGTCATCATCGGCGGCGGCGGCCACGGGCTGTCGACGGCATACTACCTCGCCAAGGAGTTCGGGGAACGCAACGTTGCCGTGCTTGAAAGGGGCTGGCTCGGATCAGGCAACATTGGCCGCAACACGACCATCATCCGCTCGAATTACCTTCTCGAGGGCAACCAGCCCTTCTACGAACTCTCGCTCCGGCTCTGGGAAGGGCTGGAACAGGATTTCAACTACAACGCGATGGTCAGCCAGCGCGGCATTCTGAACCTGTGTCATTCCGACTCGCAAAGGGACGCATTTGTCCGGCGCGGCAATGCCATGCGGCTGTCGGGCGCCGATTCCGTCATTCTCGGTCCCGACGAGATTCGCAGGATGTGCCCGTACCTCGACCACGAAAGCGCCCGCTTTCCGATCACGGGCGCATTGTGGCAACCCAGGGGCGGCACGGTGCGCCACGACGCGGTGGCCTGGGGCTATGCACGGGGCGCGGACCAGCGTGGCGTCGACATCATCCAGAACTGCGCGGTGACGGGATTCGACATCAGGGACGGGCGCTGCCTTGGCGTCGAGACCGTCAAGGGGCCGATCAAGGCAAGGAAGGTTGCGATGTGCGTGGCAGGATCGTCGTCGCGCGTGGCGACGCTCGCCGGAATGCGCCTCCCGATCGAGAGCCACGTGCTCCAGGCCTTTGTCTCCGAGGGCCTGAAGCCAGTGCTGCCAGGGGTCATCACCTTCGGCGCGGGGCACTTCTATGTCAGCCAGTCAGACAAGGGCGGGCTGGTCTTCGGCGGTGACATCGACGGCTACAACACCTATGCGCAGCGCGGCAACCTGCCGGTTGTCGAGGACGTCTGCGAGGGCGGCATGGCGATCATGCCGATGATCGGGCGGGCACGCCTGCTCCGGATGTGGGGCGGCGTAATGGACATGTCCATGGACGGCTCCCCGTTCATCGACAGGACCCATGTCGACGGGCTCTACCTGAATGCCGGGTGGTGCTACGGCGGCTTCAAGGCGACGCCTGCCTCGGGCTACTGCTACGCTCATCTTCTTGCGACCGGCCAACCCCATGAGACCGCCCGCCACTTCCGTCTTGATCGCTTTCGACAGGGAGCGATGATCGACGAAAAGGGCGTGGGGGCCCAACCCAACCTGCACTGAGGGACGGACATGCAACCGACGATTCGGCACGGATCACGGCCAAGACGGAGAGAAAGGCGCCGCGGATGATCATCAACCATCCCTTGCTTGGCCCCCGAGACTCGGCGGAATTCGTCGTGCTTGGAGACGCGTGCCTGATCGACCGCCCTGACGGCATGGCTGCCACCATCGAGGAAA
Organism: Boseongicola sp. SB0662_bin_57; assembly: GCA_009839535.1. GTDB lineage: Bacteria > Pseudomonadota > Alphaproteobacteria > Rhodobacterales > Rhodobacteraceae > JAJEFO01. The sequence continues at coordinate 2,098 of VXPN01000449.1, forward strand.
TGCATGACTACGCCTACCTCAGGGACAACCCGGCAGGCGAACACCGCGAGCTCTGGTATCACGAGCAGGGCGACCGCTCATGGCTGGTGGTGACGCGCAGCACCCTGACCCACGAAGTGATCAAGGTGGAACTTGCCCGGGACGTCGCGCGCGCCAAGGGTCGGCCGCGATGACCCAGGCAATGCGGATCGAAGGGGGCATCGTCGACCGGGAACGGTCGCTTGCCTTCAGCTGGAACGGCCGCTGGATGACCGGATATCCGGGCGACACGCTCGCTTCGGCACTTCTTGCCAACGGCGAGCGCCTGGTAGGCAGGTCTTTCAAGTATCACCGCCCGCGGGGCATATTCACGTCCGGGTCGGAAGAGCCCAGCGCGCTTGTGCAGCTTCGAGACGGCGCTGCGCGGGAGCCCAACACCCGCGCCACGACGATCGAGCTCTTCGACGGCCTGAGCGCCACAAGCCAGAACCACCGAGGTCCGCTTGCTTTCGACCTGATGGCGGTCAACGATCTCCTGTCGCCCTTTCTTGCGGCCGGCTTCTACTACAAGACGTTCATGTGGCCGAAAGCGTTCTGGGAAAGGGTCTACGAACCGGTCATCCGCGCTTCCGCAGGCCTGGGCCGGCTTCCCATGCAACCGGATCCGGATGCCTACGATCACGGGTTCCTGCACTGCGACCTCCTTGTGATCGGCGCCGGACCGGCCGGTCTCTCCGCTGCGCTGGCGGCCTCGCGGTCAGGGCTGCGCGTGATTCTGGCCGACGAGGACTCCGTGCCGGGCGGGCGCCTCAACGCCGAAACCCATGAAGTCGACGAACTGGCCGGCGCGGAATGGGCGGCCGCGGCCGCTGCCGAACTCGCAGCCAACGGCAATGTGCGACTGATGACACGCACAACCGTGTTCGGCGCCTTCGATCACGGGATCTACGGCGCCCTCGAGCGCCGCACCGATCACCTCGCCGATGCCGAAGGCAGGCCGCGCCAGGTGCTCTGGCGCATTTACTCGCGACGCGCGCTGCTCGCGGCGGGAGCCACCGAACGTTCCATCGCCTTTGGCAACAACGACCGTCCGGGAATCATGCTGGCAGGCGCCGTGCGCGCCTACGTCAACCGATTCGGCGTCGCGCCGGGCAGAAACGTCGCGGTGTTCACGAACAACGATGACGGGCTTCGCACGGCCGAGGACCTGAGCGGCAAGGGCATCAAGGTCTCGGCAGTCGTTGACGCCCGCCAGGGCGACGTCGTGGCGGACACGATCGGACGCAGCGGGATCCGGGCAATTCGCCTCGGCGACGGCCGCCGCGTTGAAGCCGACTGCCTGGCGGTGTCGGGCGGATGGTCACCCAATGTGCATCTGACCTGCCATCATCGCGGCCGCCCGGTCTGGAACGCCGACGTCGTCGGATTTGTTCCGGGCGGGGAGCTGCCGCCGGGCATGTGCGTGGCAGGTGCCGCCAACGGGACCATGACGCTTGCCGCGACAATCCGGGAAGGCCACGAAGCGGCTGCCGGAATTGCCGAGGATCTCGGCGCCAAGGGATCTCCGGGCACGCCTGCAAGGGCAGTGGACGAGAGCTTTGCTGCGGCTCCGTTCTGGCAAGTGACGGGACTTCGCAAGCGGGCATGGGTGGATCTCCAGAACGACGTCACGGTCAAGGATGTCCGGCAGAGCCACCAGGAGGGATTCCGGTCGGTCGAGCACTTGAAGCGCTACACCACGCTGGGAATGGCGACGGACCAGGGCAGGACGGCCAACGTCCTGGGGATCGCCCTGATGGCGGAAGCCGCCGGAAAGAGCATTGAAGAGACGGGGACCACCATATTCCGCCCCCCCTACAC
>VXPN01000462.1 GCA_009839535.1 Boseongicola sp. SB0662_bin_57
GGCGTTGTCGTCTCGGGCGGCCGGGGCGTTGGCTCGGAAGAGGACTTCGCGCTGATCGAGAAACTGGCCGACAAGCTGGGTGCGGCCGTCGGTGCATCGCGGGCCGCAGTCGATTCAGGATATGCCCCGAACGATTGGCAGGTTGGGCAAACCGGCAAGGTGGTTGCCCCCGACCTCTATGTTGCCGTCGGGATTTCAGGCGCGATCCAGCACCTGGCAGGCATGAAGGATTCGAAGATCATCGTCGCCATCAACAAGGACGAGGAAGCCCCGATCTTCCAGGTTGCGGACTATGGCCTGGTTGCGGACCTGTTCACAGCCGTCCCAGAACTCGTCGAAAAGCTCTGAACGACCACGCGTCGCAGATGTCCGGATTCACACACGATCCGGAAGCTTTCCGCATGCGGTTGCACGACCATCGCCGACCCCGATCCGGCAATCGGGAAATGCAGGTTGCCCGAGAGCAAGACGGCGCTTCATGCACCTCACGGGCTTGCGCAGGGTTCGTTCGTGCGCCTATGGTCTCGCGGACGCGGACAAGCATTTGAGGTGCAAATGGACATCAGCAGCGTAGGCGTGGTCGGCGCGGGGCAGATGGGCAACGGAATTGCCCATGTCTTCGCGCTGGCCGGATTCAATGTTGTCCTGAACGACATTGATCGCGGCGCGATTGAACGCGCGCTCAAGCTTGTCGAGACCAACCTTGCGCGCCAAGTCAACAGCGGCCGGATCACGAAGAAGGATGCCGAGGCCGCGCTCAAGCGAATCTCGACGACCATGACGCTTGCGGATCTTGGCACAACCGACCTGATCATCGAGGCCGCCACTGAGCGCGAGTCCGTGAAGGTCGCGATCTTCGAGGATCTCGTTCCGCATCTCGGACCAGACACGATCCTGACGTCGAACACCTCTTCGATCTCGATCACGCGGCTGGCCAGCCGAACCGATCGCCCCGAGAGGTTCATGGGATTCCACTTCATGAATCCCGTGCCGGTCATGCAGCTCGTGGAGCTCATCCGCGGCATCGCCACTGACGACCAGACATATCAGACGTTGAAGGATGTGGTCGAGCGGCTGGGAAAGACTTCCGCCACTGCCGAGGATTTCCCCGCCTTCATCGTGAACCGGATCCTGATGCCGATGATCAACGAGGCGGTCTACACGCTCTACGAGGGTGTGGGATCCGTCTCCTCGATCGATTCGGCGATGAAGCTGGGCACCAACCACCCCATGGGGCCGCTGCAACTGGCGGACTTCATCGGCCTGGACACCTGCCTTGCGATCATGAACGTGCTCCATGACGGGCTGGCAGACACCAAGTACAGGCCTTGCCCGCTACTGACAAAATATGTCGAGGCCGGATGGCTTGGCAGGAAGACCGAGCGCGGATTCTACGACTACAGGGAAGACCCGCCGGCACCCACACGGTAGCATGGCGAAGCGAACCCTACATTTCCTCTCCGAAGCCGTCGGAAACCAGGGCCTCGATCGCTTCGGCCAGCGCCGTCGCTTCCACCCCCTTGGTCGCAACCGTTATCGAGGTGCCACGGGACGCTGCGAGCATCAGGAGGCCCATGATGCTGTCCCCGGTCACGCTCAGGCCGTCCTTTGACACCGTTGCCTCGGCATCGAATCCCTCAACGAGTTCGGCCAGCCTTGCGGAGGCACGGGCATGAAGGCCCTTTTCGTTCACGATCTTCAGAGTGCGCGTCACGGAATCTTCCATGGCATGTCAGGCAGCACCGCTGCCCTCAAAGCTGTCGATGTACTTGCGTCCCGCGGACAGGGCTGCCGTGGCCGCGTGATCCAACGGCTCGTGCCTGAGCTTGGCGAGCTTGATCAGCATGGGAAGGTTGGCTCCGTAGAGAATCTTCCTGTTGGACGAATTGCAGGCCCTGAGCGAAAGATTTGACGGAGAGCCACCGAACATGTCCGTCACGACGATCACGCCATCACCGGAATCCACGTCATCGGCTGCCGCGCAAATCTCGTTCTGCTTGGCCTCTCGGTCATGTTCCGGCTCGATCGGGATCGCGCACATGCCGTTCTGCTTGCCAACGACATGTTCGACTGCAGCGAGGTATTCCCGCGCCAGGCCACCATGCGCCACTATCACTATGCCAATCACCCTTTCTTCTCCGCGGATGACCACAGACCCTGACCCAGTCGCTCCAGTTCCCGGTGGCGCGTCGACACCTGCCACCCTTTCCGTGCAAGGGCGCTCGCGAGCCGTTCCGCAACGGCCACTGACCTGTGCCGTCCGCCGGTGCAGCCGAGCCCGATCGACAAGTATGTCTTGCCTTCCTCCTTGAATGCAGGAAGCAGGTCAAGGAGCAATGTCTCAATCGCCCGGAAGAACCCTGGAAAGCGCGGGTCGCCCCCTACATATGCCGCCACGCGCTCATCGAGCCCGTCGAGGTCGCGCAGGTCTTCCTGCCAGTGCGGGTTTGCGAGGAACCTCGTGTCGAAAATCATGTCCACGCCTCGCGGCAAGCCGCGCTTGTAGGAGAAGCTCTCAATAGAAAGGGCCAGCGTGCCGGAACCGTCCCGTCCGAAGCGCCGTTCGATCTCGGCTTTCAGGTCGTGCGGCGTCATGTCAGACGTGTCGATCAGGTGATCCGCGCGTTCCCGTATCGGGATCAGGAGCTCCATCTCGCGATCAATGCCGATTTCGGGAGTCTCCGAGGGAGCAAGCGGATGTCGCCTGCGCGTCTCGGAATACCGGCGCACAAGAGCTTCAGGGCGGCAATCGAGGAACAGGAGCTCGGCTTCTATGTCGGCTTCCGACGCAATGCGGTCCAGGACTCCGACCATCGTGTGTACCGAGAAGTCCCGGTTGCGCACGTCGATTCCCAAGGCAAGCGGCGGCATCGACGATGGCCCGCCGAACACCCGCGGCAGGAGGGACAACGGCATGTTGTCGATGATTTCGTAGCCCAGATCCTCCAGCGCATGCGTGGCCGTCGTTCGTCCGGCCCCGGAAGCGCCCGTTACCAGAACGGCTCGCGTTCGCGCGCTGGATCCCGGTCTGGCCGTCACTCCGTTCCTCCCTTGAGAAGGACATACAACATAGAGGCGAATGCCGGGGCCTCAACCCTTCGAATGAGGCGGACACGTTCGCCGAAGACCTCGATTTCCAGCGGTCCGGGCAGGCGCCCCGTTTCGACGTGATCCAGGTCGACGATGACGCGAAGCCAGGCAGGGGCGGCATCGCACTTCAGTATTCCAATCCCCCTTGCCTCAATCCTGCCTTTGAGCGTCGTGGGAGCCGACATCAGCAGCCCCTCCGACTTTCGGGTGAGCACGACCTGGTCATCGGCGACGAGAGACGCCCCGAGCGCCATCAGCTCAAGCGCAAGGCTGGACTTCCCGGCGCCGGCCTGTCCCGTGATCATGAGCCCCGCGGAACCCAACGCAACGCCGGAGCCGTGCATGAGAGTGGATCCGTCCCCCATGCGCACGAGACCCTGCCTCAGAAAGGAAGCCGTCGCGAACGCAGTGTCCGGACCCAATCGGGCGCACCGTGGCACGATGCAGGGCAAGCAATGAATTCCGACGGCGGATTCCAATGATTGCTTCTGCTCGGCTCTGTCCAGAGCATGAGTCGTTCCCTTGACTTTCCAGAACACAAGGCGCTGGCGCATCACGCGATGCCGCGCCGCACGTCCGACATAATCGTGCCTGTCTTCGAGTTGTTCAACAGCAATGTGTTCCTGAAGGGCGCGACCCCGATCGTCGGCCCGCGTCCCGGCCTTGGCAAGCGTCACTTGCGACGGATACAGCGATAGAGTCTCGGCTGCGCCTTGATGTTGGCGCTAACCCTGAAAAATCAATCGGTTGGTATCGCTAACTGCGCCATTCCGTCCTGTTCACGCAACCGGAATCGTGCCTATAAGCCGGACATGAAGCGCGTCGGTCA
>VXPN01000090.1:0-2124 GCA_009839535.1 Boseongicola sp. SB0662_bin_57
CCGACATGGACTTCCTGCTTCAGGGCGATGTCTTCACCCGCAGCCAGATCGAGGGCTACATGGAACTCAAGTGGGAAGAGATCTACGCCTACGAGCACACGCCTCACCCGGTCGAGTTCAAGATGTACTACAGCTGCTGACGGCATTCAGGAGCGATCCAAAGGAGGAAGGGCGCCTTGAGAGGCGCCCTTTCTTGCGTCTGGCACGTGCGCTGGAGAGATGGGAAGGCAAGGACCCGCACCCATGTCACGACCCATCCGGCCAATGCGTGCCCGTGCCGCTTTCACGTCAGAGTGAAGCGTCGCGACTGGCCTTTGGCTTGAATGCACCGCTCCCTATCTGAAATGCTGTCAATCAAACGTCGGGCCAGGTCCGACGCGAACATGATCGTATGGAGGAAAGCGTGAGAATTCCCGCATTTGCCCAGCAACGCATGCCCGGACTGGCGTTGCCTTGGCCACTCGTTCTCGGTGCCGTGCTGGTTCTGGCACAAGCAATCGCGGCTTCGGCGCAGTCCCGGCCTGACACGTTTGCCGATCTGGCCGAGAAAGTCAGTCCGGCCGTCGTGAACATCACGACATCCGCCGTGGTTGCCACCAGCATGCAGCCCGGCCCGATCGTGCCGGAAGGCTCGCCATTCGAGGAGTTCTTCCGCGACTTCATGGAGCGCAACAATCCAGACGGCAATCGCCCGCGACGCGGTCAGGCGCTGGGTTCCGGCTTCGTGATCTCGGAAGACGGCTATATCGTCACCAACAGGCACGTCATTCAGTCTGCCGACAAGATCCTGATCGAGTTCTTCGAGGGACTTGAACGCGAAGCCGAGATCGTCGGCACCGATGCCAGTACCGATCTCGCCCTTCTGAAGGTCGAGAGCGAAAGGCCCCTCGAGCATGTCAGTTGGGGCGACAACGAGGAGACCCGTGTCGGTGACTGGGTCATGGCCATGGGGAACCCGCTGGGACAGGGCTTTTCCGTTTCCGTCGGCATCGTCTCGGCCAGCGGGCGAGCGCTTTCGGGAAGCTACGACGACTTCATCCAGACCGACGCTGCCATCAACCGGGGCAACTCCGGAGGCCCGTTGTTCAACATGGACGGCGAGGTGATCGGCGTGAATACCGCGATCCTCTCACCCACCGGCGGTTCGATCGGCATCGGGTTTGCAATGTCGGCCAGCGTGGCGGAGAACGTGATCAGCCAACTGCGCGAATTCGGCGAAACCCGGCGTGGATGGCTGGGTGTCCGCATCCAGGACGTTACGGATGATCTTGCGGAAGGTCTCGGACTTGCCGAAGCACGTGGCGCGCTCGTAACGGATGTTCCTGAAGGTCCCGCATTGGAGGCCGGAATCAAGACCGGCGACGTCATCCTTTCCTTCGACGGCGTTGAAGTCGATGATACACGCGGCCTCGTGCGCCAGGTCGGCGACGCAGCCGTCGGAAAGGACGTTCGCATCAAGGTCTTCCGGAACGGCGAGTTTCAAACGTTGATGGTCACTCTCGGACGCCGCGCGGACTCCGAGGGCGCCATTCCCGCTTCGGCAGACGCCACGGACCCGACATCCAGCGAGCACCTTGGATTGACGCTTTCTGAAATGACCGACGCGCTTCGCGAACAGCTCGGCCTTCCGGAGACCGCCGAAGGCCTGATCGTTCAGGACGTGGCCGAAGACAGCGCGGCCTATGACAAGGGCCTTCGCGTCGGAGACCTGATCGTCATGGCCGGGCAGGAAAAAATCGGCAGCGTTGCCGATTTCGAGACCAGGATCGAGGACACCCGCGAAGCGGGACGGAAAACGATCGTGCTCTTTGTGCAGCGGGACGGCGAACCGCTCTTCGTGGCCCTTCCGCTCGAGAGCGGATAGGAACATCCGACGGAAAACGGAACGGGCGCCTGCGGGCGCCCACGTTCTTGATTCGGATGCCGGAACATGCGGCGACGCTACTCAGCGGCCAGGGACATGTCCTTGCGACCGATTCCGGCGATTTCGGCAACGACCCCGTCAATCAGCTTGCGGAACGTCCGGTAGTTCCCGTTCGGCCGGATTGTCCGCTCGTTCAGGTAGAGTGATCGATCAATCTCGACCTGGACAACGTGGCGGCCTCGTGACGGGTGGCCATAGTT
>VXPN01000090.1:2224-3903 GCA_009839535.1 Boseongicola sp. SB0662_bin_57
TGCGGCGACGCGAACACGACACTGGTCGTACGAGCAACAGGCATCTTCAGGTCATGCACCCGCATGTGACGACTCCCGTAGAACTGTGGCCGTTATAGCCAACGTTCCGCGTCGTCAAAAGCCCTTGAAATGTGACGGGCCAGGCAGTATGGGATGCCCGATTGGCGCGGGGCCAAACCCCGCGCCTCGCCGTTGGAAAGGGCGGTTAGCTCAGCGGTAGAGCACTACGTTGACATCGTAGGGGTCACTGGTTCGATCCCAGTACCGCCCACCATTCGCCGCCGCCGTCATGCGGCACAAGGGAATCGGGCGCGATTCGCGCCGCGATCAGGAGAGAGCCGATGAAGGTCAGGAACTCGCTTCGTTCGCTGAAGAACCGGCATCGCGACTGCCGCGTGGTGCGCCGCAAGGGTCGCGTATATGTGATCAACAAGACGCAGCGCAGGTTCAAGGCGCGCCAAGGATAGGCTTGCGGGCTTGTGTCTCCGGGTTTGCCTGCTTTCTCGCGTTGACGCGCGTAGCACCCGCCAGGTGGGCCGATGCAGCGGCAGACGGGCCTCGAAGCCCTGCCCAAAGCCGGAACGTCTCTGGCGGTCAGTTGGCATGCGGCGCTTCGAACACCATGCCTGAACCGGAATTTGGCAGCGGCACCGGCGGAAGGCACATCCCATGCAGATTCTGAACTGGGGCCTGATCGGCGGTGGCAAGGGCAGCCAGATCGGGCCGGCACACAGGCTGGCAACCGCATTGGATGGGGAGATCGCCTTTGTGGCGGGCGCCCTGGACCATCGGCCCGAGGCGGCACGGGCCTACGGCCTGGAGCTAGGTCTTTCAGAGAGCCGTTCCTATGGCGGTTGGCAGGAGATGCTCGAGGCCGAGACGGCGCATCCGGACCGGATCGACCTGGTCACGATCGCCACGCCGAACGCAACCCACTTCGAGATCGCCACGGCCTTCCTCCGGGCAGGATTCGACGTGCTTTGCGAAAAGCCGATGACGATCACTGTCGCGGAGGCCGAGGAGATCGTGCGCCTTTGCCGCGACACGGGCCGCATCTGCGCCGTCAACTATGGATATTCCGGCTATCCCCTCGTGAGACACATGAGGGCGATGGTCGCACGCGGAGATCTGGGCAAGGTGCGCCTTGTGGTTGCCAATTTCGCCCACGGACACCACGCCGACGCGGCTGATGCCGACAACCCGCGCGTTCGCTGGCGCTACGATCCGGAACAGGCCGGGGTATCGGCTCAGTTTGCTGATTGCGGCATCCACGCTCTCCACATGGCAAGCTTCGTCACGGGACAGCAGGTGCAGCGTCTTTCGGCCGATTGCGTTTCCTGTGTCGCGGGCCGCGAACTGGAAGACGACGCCATGGTCAACTTTCGCATGGATGGCGGCGCTGCGGGACGGCTCTGGACGTCATCAGTGGCCATCGGTCGGCAGCACGGGCTGGAAATCCAGGTGTTCGGAGAGGCAGGCGGCCTTCGCTGGTCCCAGGAGCATCCGAACCAGTTGTACTGGATGCCTCTGGGCGAACGGCTTCAGGTCATCGAACGCGGAGAAGACGGCCTTTCGCCCGGTGCCGATCGGGCGAGCAGGATGACGATCGGTCATGCCGAAGGCCTGCCGCTTGCTTTCGCGAACATTTACCGCGATCTCGCCGAACACATCCGCGCCAG
>VXPN01000347.1 GCA_009839535.1 Boseongicola sp. SB0662_bin_57
CCAGGCGCAGGATCTCCGCTTCCAGCTCGTTCGCGACCCTCTGGCCGTAGTCAAGGGCGCTCTCGTTCGCGGGCCTTTCGGCATACTCGTAGCATGGCGAAATGTGACTGACCTCGATCAGCATCGGCTCGAACTGGGCGCGGCGCCATTGGTTGCCGCCGGCAGCCAGGGCGCCAAGTGTGTTGCCGTGATAGCTCTGGCGGCGCGCGACCAGGTGGCGACGCTGCGGCTCGCCGCGCTCGAGGTGGTACTGCCGGGCCAGCTTAAGGGCAGTCTCGATGGTTTCGGAGCCGCTCGAGACGAAATACACCCGGTCGAGATTGGCCGGCGCATGAGCGATCAGGAGGTCAGCCAGTTCCTCGGCAGGATCCGAGGTAAAGAAGCTGGTATGGGCAAAGGCCAGTCGGTCGATCTGGTCCTTGATCGCCTGCTTGACCTTTTCGTGGGAATGGCCAAGGCAGGAAACGGCCACCCCGCAGGAGCCGTCGAAGTACCGCTTGCCGCTCTTGTCGATCAGGTAGCATCCCTCGCCGCCAATTGCCGTAGGGTAGGTGGAACGGCAGTTGCGGGGGAATACGTGGCTCATCCGAATTTCCTTTCAGGCCCGCCGATCGGTTCGGCAACCGAGGCGGCACTGTCCTTGTGCCGCGATTCGTTAGCAATGGTTAGGCTGTTTCCGACTTCCGCCCGCAGGTTTCCGCCAAGGGCGTGGCCGTCGCAGGCCAGGCATGCCAGCCCGGACCGCAAGTGCAGGGAATCCGGGACGGAGCGTCGGGAAGGGCACGGAAATGCGGGCGCGAGAGCCTCGGGCGCGGCGCAAGGCTTCGCGTTGCAGGGGCGCCGCAGGAACGGGATGCCGTCATGCCGGTCTCGCGGGATGCCCCTCGTTTCTTCCAGATCTGCGTCAGGGCGATGCCTGCCCTGTCCCGGAGCTTGCGCTGAACCTCGGCGCTGTCGTCGTGACATGTGCCGTGCGCCTGTGCGGCCAGGTGTCGTGCACGCGAGATTTCGTGCATGGAAACGGAAGCCCGTGCCGGCCGGCATCGCGGCGGCTGCCGAAGAGGCGGCAAGGTTCGTCGCAGCATCCTCGTCCTTGCGCATGACGTCCCAACCGGCTTTGCCGACGCAGGGCATGAAGGCCTTGCGAACATGGTGGCTGGCAACTTGGGCGGGGCCTGTCTCGAAGTGGCCCAGATCGATCGACTCAGGTGCGTCCCCCGTGAAGCAACGTTCAGGCGAGCACCGCTCCCGGATTCATGATTCCAAGGGGATCAAGCGCGGCCTTGATTGCGCGCATTGCCGCCAGCTTTGCCGGATCGGTGTATCGTTCCAGTTCCTCGGTCTTGGCGCGCCCGACTCCATGCTCGGCGCTGAAGCTGCCTCCGCAGGCGGCCACCATGTCGTGAACGACCCGGGTGACGTCCGGGGACCTGTTCAGGTAGGCGTCGCGCGTTTCCCCCTGGAGCGGGAAGATGTTGTAGTGAAGATTGCCGTCCCCAAGGTGCCCGAATGCGCTGATGCGGCAAGGCAGTATCTGGCGGATCCTGGCGCCACACTCCTCGATGAACGCCGGAATCTCGGACAAGGGCAGCGAAATGTCATGCGAGGCGATGGCGCCGATCCTCCGGTTCGCGTGCGGAATCGCTTCGCGGAGGGCCCAGAACTCCGCCCGCTGCCGGTCGCCCTGCGCGACCCGGCCATCCAGGACAAGGCCGGACTCGGAAGCGCGTTCGAAGATCGTGCCCAGATGGCTCTCGGGATCGCTGTCGGGACCCATGCCGAGTTCGGTCAGGACCGCCCATGACGGGGCCTTGTCAAACGGCTGGCGCAGGTCGGGTTGCGTCTCGGCCAGGAACGCGAAGGCTTCGGCGGAGATCAGCTCGAATGCCGAGATCAGTTCGCCCGCCCGCTCTCGGCAGATCTCCAGCAGCGACAAGGCGGCCTGCGGCGACGCGACGGCCAGGAACGCTGTCGCAGTCTCGGCTGGCCGGGGCATGAGCCTGAGGGCTGCCGCGGTGATCACGCCCAGGGTTCCCTCGGATCCGATCAGCAGGTGCCGAAGATCATAGCCGGTGTTGTCCTTGCGCAGCCGTTTCAGCGCGTGCAGCACGCTCCCGTCCGGCAGCACGGCCTCGACGCCGAGACAGAGATCCCGGGCCATCCCGTACCGGAGGACGTTGAGGCCACCGGAATTGACCGACAATGCTCCCCCAAGCTGGGCGGTGCCTTGGCTGGCATAGCTTAGCGGAAAGAGGCGACCGGCCTCGGCGGCGGCGGACTGGATTTCGGCAATGGTCGTGCCCGCCTCGGCGACAATCGTGTCTTCTGCCGGGAAGACCTCGCGGATTGCCGCCATCCTCTCAAGCGAAAGGACCAGCGGGGCAGGGTCTGCGGTCGCCACCTGGCCTGCAACAAGGCCCGTGCCACCTCCATGCGGCACGATGCCCACCCGGGCCTCGGCACAGATCCGCACGATCCTGGACACGTCATCCGTGCTTGTCGGCAATGCAACGTGCCGGGATGTTCCGTTGTACAATGACCGAGGTTCCTCGAGATAGGCCTGTTGCGCCGGCTTGACCTTGATGCCGGACCGGTCGAGGGCTGCGGCGAAGGCGTCGTCGGCGGCATGCAGCATGGCTGATCGGTTAGACGGCGGATTCGTGGCTGTCAATTCGGGCTATTCCGAATCGCGCAGGTAGGTCGGCTGGAGCACGACGACGGTGGGGCGGGACGGCAGTGTGCGCAGCGAGATTTCCACCTCGCTTCCTTGTCGCCGGTCAATGCCGAACTCGTCGCTGACGCCGTCGATGAACCGCTCGAGCGACTGCCCGGAAAACCAGTGCATCGGAAGCACGATCGAGCTCCGCAGCCGCTTCACGATCCGGATCATCGTGGGCAGGTCGACGGTCATGCCGCCGTCCACGGCCGCCATGACCACGTCAAGGCGTCCGATTGCGGCATAGGTTTCATCGGACGGTTCGTGATGCAGGTGACCCAAGTGGCCGATGCAGAGCCCGGCCGCCTCGAAGATGAATATGGAATTGTTGTCCTCGATGGCCACCCCGCCGCCAAACCGGTTGCGGATGTCGGTTGTCACGTTCCGGACCAGCATTTCGCCGAGGTCGACGTAATGGTCGGCGGGAGCGCCGTTCTGCCACCAGCCTTGAAGCACATGGGGAATGTCGGGATGCGGAAATGCGGTCCAGTGGCTCTCGTGCGCGATGTTCATCGTCACCACGTCGGGAACGAGTCCCACGTCTCCGATGAAGCCGGTGTAGTCGGTGACGGCATTGAGGCCGCCATGGGTCTGAATCAGGTACATGGAATGATTGACGTATCTGAGCCGAACCGTGAACGCGTCCTCGACCGGCGCGTTCCAGGCAACCCTATGGACATAGGTCAGTTCGGGGGCCAGTTCGGCAATCGCGAAGCAATGGCTGGGACGGCGTTCCTGGGCCGGCGCGGCAACGGCCGCCATGACCAGCCAGGGAACGATCAGGATGGTGCGCATGAAGCTGTCCTCCCTTTCGCAACGTTAGCCCGGATCGCGCGTTTCACAAACAGTTCTCTTCGTGTATTTCCCCTCAAGCGGGCAAAATCGAGTGAACATGGGAGGAGCCGCACATGACCTATGTCATGGCCATCGATCAGGGCACCACGTCCAGTCGCGCCATCCTGTTTGATGGCGACCTGAAGATCGCCGCCGTTGCCCAGAAGGAGTTCACGCAGCACTTTCCTGCAGGCGGCTGGGTGGAGCACGACCCGGAGGATCTCTGGCAGACGGTTGTCGAAACGGCGCGGGAAGCGATGGACAGCGCGGGCGCGACAGCCAGCGACATCGCGGCAATCGGCATCACGAACCAGCGCGAGACCACGCTTGTCTGGGACAAGGCAACCGGCAG
>VXPN01000071.1:0-1517 GCA_009839535.1 Boseongicola sp. SB0662_bin_57
AACCAGGCTGCCGTCCAGCGGTCCAAGGACGTGCATGACGTCATCGGCATGGACATGTGCAACTTCATGACGCTGATCGACGAGCAGACCGCCAACTGGAGCCGCGACGAGGCACAGTCCCTGATGACGAACTGGCTTTCCTCGGGCGAGGACTTCGATTTCGTCATCGCCAACAACGACGAAATGGCCATCGGCGCGATCCAGGCCATGAAGGCGGCAGGAATCGACATGGCCGACGTGGAAGTTGGCGGCGTGGACGCCACCCAGGACGCTCTGGTCGCGATGCAGGCCGGCGAACTGGACGTGACCGTTTTCCAGGACGCCTTCGGGCAGGGCGCAGGTTCGGTGGACACCGCCATCGCGCTGGTCAACGGCGAGGATGTTGACCAGAAGGTCTACATTCCCTTCAAGCTGGTCACGCCAGACAACATCGGCGACTTCCTCGACAAGAACTGAGTTTCCGAGTGCGGGGCGGCAGCCAATGCCGCCCCGTGAGCGCCGGACTCCAGCGTTCGGCGTGACGACCGACGGGAGCGAAACATGGCTGATACATCCCATGGCACCGGCGGCCTTGCCTTCGACAAGTCGAAACGGGCCTGGCCGAACGAATTCAACGTCTTCATTGCGCTCATCCTGATCGTCCTGATCTTCGAAGCCCTGGGGCAGCTGCTTCCCTACATGAAGGGCCAAAGCATGCTCTTCGACTTCAATACGGGACGTGACGGCACGATCCTGAACATGGCGCGGATCAAGATCATCATTCTCCAGGTCTCCATCATCGGGATCATCGCGCTGGGGGTCACGCAGGTCATCATTACCGGAGGGATTGACCTGAGCTCGGGCTCGATCGTCGGCGCGACGGCAATGATCTCGATGAGTTTCGCCCAGACGGAACTGGTGAACGGCAACCCCAACCCGAAGGCGATATTCGGTCCGTGGGCAATGGACCTTCCGATTCTTGTGCCGATAGCGGTCGGGCTGGGATGCGGACTGATTGCCGGATCGATCAACGGGATGCTGATCGCCTATACCCGGATTCCGCCGTTCATCGCGACGCTCGGCATGATGGTGAGCGCGCGTGGCGTCGCCAAGTGGTGGTCGCGCGGCAATCCGATTTCCTTTCCGACAGACGAATATGCTGCGATCTCGAACGGGAACCTGGTGGATGGCCTGACCTTCGGCGTGTTTTCGGAGAGCTGGATCGTGACACAGGTCTTCGACGGCCAGAATCCGGCGATCTACTTCCTTCTTCTCGCGCTCCTGTTCCATTTCATCATGAAATACACCGTGTATGGCAAGCACACGTATGCGATCGGATCCAACGAGGATGCGGCACGCATGTCCGGCATCAACGTGGCGTGGCAGAAGGTCATGGTCTACGCGGTCGCCGGGATGCTTGCGGGATTCGCCGCGATACTGCTGACATCGCGCAACGTGACGGCGCAAGCCGGAATGGGCTTTGTCTATGAACTTGACGCGATCGCGATGGCGGTGATCGGTGGCGTGTCGCTGGCCGG
>VXPN01000071.1:1617-3887 GCA_009839535.1 Boseongicola sp. SB0662_bin_57
GGCGTTGAGCAGCGAACGCGAGGCAGGATATGGCTCTATGGCGACGAGGTGAACTTCGCGGGTCCCCTTGATGCCCGAGAAGCCGGCATCGAGACCGTGTTCCAGACCCTGGCGCTCGCAGACGACCTCGACGTTCCGGACAACCTGTTCCTTGGGCGCGAGATGACGAAGTGGAACTGGCTCGGGCCGTTCCGCGTGCTGGACTACAAGGGAATGCGAGACGCGACCGTGGCCGGGCTTGAAAGGACGGCGGTCAAGATTCCCAACATCCGGAACACGATCCGCAACATGTCGGGAGGCCAGCGGCAGTGCGTTGCAATTGCCCGGACCGCGACGTTCCATTCACGGCTGACGATCATGGACGAGCCGACAGCGGCCCTGGGCGTTCAGGAAACCGCCCAGGTCGAGAACATCGTCCGGCAGCTCAAGGAAGCGGGCGAGCCGTTGATCCTGATCAGCCACAACATGCGCCAGGTCATGGATCTTGTGGATCGGATCATCGTGTTTCGCCGGGGTCGAATCGTCGCAAATCTTGATCGCAACGACACCGATGGTCAGGACGTGGTCGCGTATATCACGGGTGCCAAGACCGGCGCCGAATACGAGGGTGCCGCGTAGAGGTCGGGTTGTGCATCCGGATGCCGGACGGCCGTCCTGGACGCTGGCCATTGGCCCCTGAGAGCGCCGGGGCTGGCTTGAGCAGCCGAGATTGACGTCCTTTTTGATCCGCGGCGCGTCCTTCAGAACCGGCCCGGTTCAGGCAAGTTCCCGGTTCAACGCGGCATTGCATGCGTCACCGACAGGCTTCCTCGTTCATGTCGCATTCGCCTGTTCGCCGCCGTCGTCGGCAGGTTGCCGCGGTCCGCGCCTTGCGCCTCGTCCATGCGGGAGGCAGCACCGATCTCTGCCGACGCGACCGAGGTCCCTGCAAGCGTAGCGGCGACATGGTCTGGCCGTGTCGTCCGGCCGGAATCCGGGTGCAGCAACCTTGAGCACCTCGTGACTACGGCACGACGGGATAGAACGGTCGTCCCCAGTCCTCCCGCGGATTTTCCATCATGACGTCAACGAAGACGGGGACCAGGAATTCCAGAATGGCTGCGCCGTCGCGCACCTGGTCGCGGTTGACGTCACTGTTCCAGGTCGAGCCGCCGTGCACGAGCTGGTTGCGAAGCACGTAGAGGCGATCGAAGACATTGCTCAGGACACGAACGGTGTCTCGCTTCTTGAACGCGCTGATGAACTGGCGGTTGGAATTGTAGAAGCGCTTGCTCCAGTCTTCGTGGCCGGTCATTCCGTTGTAGTGCTGCCAGAACGCGTGGAACACGAACCTGTTCTCCATGAGCACGCGAATCGGCCCCGAGAAATTCTCCCAGATCGCGTTGTAGATCCGCTGCCCGGGATCAAGCGAATTCACTTTCTTGAAAAAGTCGGCAAAGGCTTCGCGAGCCGGAGGCGCGATCGTCTGGAATTCGCTCTCGTCCGCATATGCGGCATTGAATGCAATCCAGAGGAATATGAACCGCGCATCGGCATCTTCCGCCACTTCCGCCCTTGCTATCCAGCTCAGCGCCCTGTGTACGCGCAGTCCCATTGTCTCCGGGAAGCCTTCCCGGAGAATTTTCTGCTTCTTCTTGAGGGCTGCGTGCTTGAGGGGCTCCTGCATGTAATTTCCCGGCTCCGAAGATCCTGCCTCCGGTGATCTTCAATACGTGATGTTCCAATGTGCCTGAACCTCGGATTCAAGCGGCATGCCGACGGAGTGTCAACGGCTCCTCTCCTGAACTGGTCGGGTGTGCCATCCGGTTTCGGACGGCATTGCCGGCGAGGTGGCGGAGTTGCCAGCGTTTGGCGCCGAGAGCTGCTCGACTTCCTTCTGCACGGGCCGGGTCGCCCCTCCCGCGTGCCTCTCCTTGGGCCGCCAGGGTCCACCGCTCTTGAAGCGGCGCGGGCAGCGCATTCGTCGCGTTTCAGCCCGCGTGATCGGCCTTGATCATGTCGGCGGCCTTTTCCGCGATCATGATCGTTGCCGCATTGGTGTTCGAGGATATCAGCCGCGGCATGATAGAGGCGTCGACGACACGCAGGCCGTCGATGCCGTTGAATCTCAGGCGCGGAGTGACGACCGCATCCGGATCCGATCCCATTCTGCAAGTGCCTGACGGATGGTGGTCGGTCTTTGCCATGGCGGCAGCGTAGGCGAAGTAGTCCTCGTCTGTCCTGACATCCGGTCCTGGCAGGACTTCGCGGCTGACATAGGGCGCGAGGGG
>VXPN01000190.1:0-1775 GCA_009839535.1 Boseongicola sp. SB0662_bin_57
GAAAGCGCCGGCCGGTTCTCAATGATGTCGCCGATCGCCCAAGCCATGCGCCTTTCGTCCGTGGCACGGTCCACGTCGTTGTCGGGACAGAGAATGTAGAAATCACCCCTGTCCAGGCTCTCAAGCATGAATCCTGCGGTCTGTTCCGGGGTCCAGGCGCCGGCCGGCCTCTCGGTCCGGCCATGGCGCGTCAGGTCGGTGAACACGAACCCCGGAATGAGAAGATGCGCTGTCACGCGACATGCATCCGCGTTTCGCAATTCATGGGCCAGCGCCTCGGTAAAGGCCTTCACGCCCGCCTTGGAAACGTTATAAGCTGGATCTCCCGGCGGTGTCGTTATGCCCTGCTTTGAACCGGTGTTGACGATCGCGCCGGGTCGTGCGCGCGCGATCATTCGCGGCGCAAAGACGCGGCTTCCATTGATGACGCCCCAGAGATTCACGTCCAGGATTCTCCGCCAGTCCCCTCCGTCCGTGAACATCGAGGACCCCGGCTGAATGCCGGCATTGTTCATCAGGATGTCCGTTCCGCCGAAACGGTCGGCAATCCGCGCCTCAAGCGCTTGCATTGCGCCCAGGTCCGATACGTCCACGGCCTCCGCCATGACTTCCGGCGCGCCCGCAGCTTTCAGCCGCTCGGCGGCCGGCTTCAGCAGGGCTTCGCGATTGTCCACGATGGCAAGTCTCATGCCCGCCGCGGCAAAGAGCTCGGCCGAGGCGAGGCCGATGCCGGATGCGCCTCCGGTAATCGTGGCAACGGATCCTGTGGCAATCGCAGCGTGCGGCATGTCGGCCTACCCTTCCAGTTTCGCTCAACCTTCGGCGAGCGCACTCAGTTTGGCAAGTCCGCGTTCACGCTCGCCGCCCGCCCTGCCGTCCATGATCGATCCCAAGAAGCGCAAGAGGAAGTTCCTGCCGAAACCTGTCAGCTCCGAAGGGGCCTCGCAAGGGGCGCAGGGCCCGCGAAGCACAGGCGCGATGGCCATGGCCCGCCGCCCCGAGGCCTTGGACAAGCGCCTACTGGTCCAGGAAGCTCCTGAGCTTCCGGGACCTGCTCGGATGCTTCAGCTTCCTCAGCGCCTTGGCCTCGATCTGCCGAATGCGCTCCCGGGTCACGCTGAACTGCTGGCCCACCTCCTCCAGGGTGTGGTCCGTGTTCATGCCGATGCCGAACCGCATTCTCAGCACGCGCTCCTCCCGGGGCGTGAGGGACGCAAGGACCCGCGTCGTCGTCTCCTTGAGGTTTTCCTGGATGGCGCTGTCCAATGGCAGAATCGCGTTCTTGTCCTCTATGAAGTCGCCGAGCTGCGAATCTTCCTCGTCCCCGATCGGCGTTTCCAGCGAGATCGGCTCCTTGGCGATCTTCATGACCTTGCGGACCTTTTCGAGCGGCATCTGCAGCTTTTCGGCAAGTTCCTCGGGCGTCGCTTCGCGACCGATCTCGTGCAGCATCTGGCGACCGGTGCGCACGAGCTTGTTGATCGTTTCGATCATGTGCACCGGGATCCGGATCGTGCGCGCCTGATCGGCAATGCTGCGCGTGATCGCCTGCCGAATCCACCAGGTCGCGTAGGTGGAGAACTTGTATCCGCGCCGGTACTCGAACTTGTCCACCGCCTTCATGAGGCCAATGTTGCCTTCCTGAATGAGATCAAGGAATTGCAGCCCCCTGTTCGTGTATTTCTTGGCAATCGAGATCACCAGTCGCAGGTTCGCCTCGACCATCTCCTTCTTGGCCTGGCGGGCCTCCTTCTCGCCCTTCTGGACCTGCGAGA
>VXPN01000190.1:1875-3885 GCA_009839535.1 Boseongicola sp. SB0662_bin_57
TCCCGAAGGAGAATCTCCTCGTCCAGGAGCTCCTGTCGCCAGATCGTGATTGCCTGGAAGGTGAGCGGGCTTTCGCAAAGCCCTGCGATCATCGTGTTCCGGCCAGCCTCGATCCGCTTGGCGATCGCGATCTCGCCTTCCCGGGAGAGAAGTTCGACCGATCCCATCTCGCGCAGGTACATTCGCACGGGGTCATCCGTGCGGTCCAGCTTTTCGGTCTCCGTCTGGGAAACCGCCAGTTCGCGGGAGCTCGAAGTCTCGACCACTTCGGTAGAGGCCTGTGGCTTCTTGCCGTCGTCGTCCGTGTCGGCGTCCTCTTCGTCCTCGATGATGTTGATGCCCATTTCGGAGAGCATCGACATCACGTCCTCGATCTGCTCGGACGCAACCTGATCGGGCGGCAAGACCCGGTTCAACTGATCGTAGGTGATGTAACCCTTCGCACGAGCATCGCCGATCATTTTCTTGACGGCTGCCTGACTCATGTCCAGAACGACTTCGCCTTCCTGATCGTCCGTCTTCTGCTCGTCGCTGGTGTCCTTGGCAGCCATTCGCCACTCCCGGGAATCTGTGATGATTCGGCGTCTCGCGAATCACTTGGTGCGAATCAGTGATTCTCTATCCGCACCTCGAGACTTTTGCCACATCGCGAACATCTCTCTATGTCCTGCTACGCGGCTTCTCGTAGTTCAGGCCCTCGATCAGGGCATCGAGCTCGCTTCTTTCCTTCCGATTCATGCGCGCGCCGTTCGGGCCCACATCGTATTCCGTCTCGTCCTCGGCGGCCGCCCGGTCGGAGCCGGTCAACGTCAGGGCGGCCTCGCTGAGCCGGTACGTCAGCGATTCGTCGGCGTCACCCTTGATGTCCTGCATCGCCTCCTGAATGTCCTTGTGCGCACCGCGCTTGGCGGCCAGATTCTCGAATTCCTTCGTCACTGCCAAGGCGGCAAATTCCTCGTCTGCACCTGGCTGCATTGCGGGCGCGATGCGCACATGGCGGGAGTTGAACAGTTTTTCAAGGACTTGGGAGCCACAATTTGCCTCGACAGCATCATGGCCCGAATCTTCGACCGCCAGAAGCGCCTTTCGCACGGCCTCGTGTTCGGGCCTGGTCGTGTCAAGCTGCTCGAGATCAGCCACGAAGCGGGGAACGATTCCAGGGTGCGTGACGAGGCTGGCCAGAATCACCGCCTCCTTCAGGTGCTCGTGAGCCCGGGCATCAGCAGAAACAAGCGCGCTTGTCTTGGTCGCAGCCATCGGACCTGCCGCCTGGCCAGGCCACCCCGTGCCCTGCCTGAAGCCCTTGCGGCGTGCCGGACGACGCGCATCGGACAACGATCTCATCAAGTGAAAGATCTCGTCGCTGTAGTGCCGCCTCAGCGACGGATCCTGCACCCGCCCGATCGCGGCACGCAGCGTGCGGTCCAGGGTCGCCCTCCGTTCCGGGCTGTCAAAGCTCCTGCCTTCGGTTTCTCGCCGCCACAGCAGTTGCAGCAAGGGAAGGCTGTCCTTGACCTGACGCTGCATGGCAGCCGTTCCGCCCGCGCGGATCAGGTCGTCGGGATCCATTCCCTCGGGCATCATGCAAAACCTCAACGACTTGCCGGCTTCCAGGAGCGGCAAGGACAGCTCCGCAAGGCGCCCCGCCGCGCGAAACCCGGCCTCGTCGCCGTCCAGGGCGATGACGGGTTCATCATGCATCTGCCAGATGAGCCTCAACTGCCGCTCGGTAACGGCCGTTCCCATCGGCGCGACCGTTGCTTCGAATCCGGCTTCAGACAGCGCGATCACGTCCATGTACCCTTCGGCAACGATCAGCGGCGCCTTGCCGCCCGCCTTCCGCGCCGGTCCATGGTTGTAGAGGCACCTGCCCTTGTCGAAGAGCTCGGTCTCCGGGGAGTTCAGGTACTTGGCGCGTGCGTTCGGGTTCATGGCACGCCCCGCAAGCGCAACGGCAACGCCCCGCGGATCGCGTATGGGAAAGATGATTCGGTCGCGGAAGCGATCATA
>VXPN01000204.1 GCA_009839535.1 Boseongicola sp. SB0662_bin_57
AGCCAGCCCCGCTTGACGTAGTCGCGAAAGGTCTCGTAGGCGATGCCGTGCGAGGCAAGCCAGTTGGCGTCAACGAGATACCCTGAGGGTACTGCGTCGAGAACTTTCTTCAAGTTTTGTGACTGTCCGGTGTTCATGACACCGATGCCAGCATATTGTCAAAGCTGCTGCCGTAGAAATTCGCAACGAACGCAACATTTCGCGCATTCGCCCTTGAGCAATGCAGGAACATCCAGCAGGTTCCGGTATGTGGATGACAACGACACGCGTCGCAAGACGCGAAAAGGTAACTTCACAGACCGTCCGGCGCTGGATCGAGGGAGGGCGATATCAACGATTTGAGCGGACACCCGGAGCGCGACATGCGCCACCGGCGCGTTCTCGTTGGCGGATTGCGAAGGCTTCCAGCCATCGCTGCGGCTCAGGCTCGGAGCCAGCGCGGCCCACGCCCGGTCGAAGCGTCCGGACTTGAGAAGCGACCGGAAGGTCCGCACGCCCTGGCCGCCGTCGCGGCCCCAGCTCTGGCCGGAGCGCTTTATCCGGGACGTCACGAGAATCCTGTTCGCGGATTCCACGGAACCGGAGCCGGCCGCGTAGCCCGCTGCGGCGGCGTCCGCGTAGTGCAGGTGGCGGCGGTTGGTGCGGAACAGGTCAAGTGTCGACCAAGTCGCAGGCCGGCCAGCGAGAACACCCGTTCGGCGGCCTTTCTCTTGTTTGCCGCTGCCCGTTCCGGTCCCGGCTGGCCATCTGCCGACATGCGCGTGCTGGCTGGTTCCATGCGTCAATGAGGGAGGACTCGCGATCAAGGTCATGCAGGATCCAGGGCTTGGCCTCCGGCACACTGATTGCCCGATGCGGCTCAGGGCCTTCGGCGTCACATGCCTTGAGCGCTTTCCGCCTGGAACATTCCGAGGACGTGATAGCCGCCGTCGACTCGGATGATCTCGCCGGTCGTGGAGGCGCCGTGGTCCGAACAGAGGTAGACCGCCGTCCCCCCGACCGCTTCGAGCGTTGCGTTCGCGCGAAGAGGCGCGTTGGCCTCAATCGTCTTGAAGGTCTTTCGTGCGCCCCCGATCGCCGCGCCGGCCAGTGTCTTCATCGGACCCGGGCTGATCGCGTTGACACGTATGCCCTTGGGTCCGAGATCGTTCGCGAGGTAGCGAACTGCAGACTCCAGGGCCGCTTTCGCGACTCCCATCACGTTGTAGTTCGGCTGGACGCGGTTCGAGCCCATGTATGTCAGCGTGACGAGCGTGCCTCCCTCCGTCATCAGGACCTCGGCCTCCCTGGCGACCTCGATGAAGGAGTAGCAGGAGACGTTCAGCGAATTCAGGAAGTTCTCACGGCTCGTGTCGACGAATCGCCCGGTAAGTTCCGCCTTGTCCGAGTAGGCAATGGCGTGGATCAGGAAATCAAGCCGCCCCCAGCGGTTCCGCAGCGTCCGAAAGCACGCCTCCATCGAGGAAACGTCCGTGACATCGACATCGACCAGGATGTCCGAGCCAACGCTCCTCGCCAGCGGCTCGACCCGCTTGCCAAACGCCTCGCCCTGGTAGGAGAACGCAAGCTCGGCGCCTTCGTCCGCCAGCGCGCGTGCGATGCCCCAGGCGATCGACCGGTCATTTGCCACGCCCATGACCAGCCCGCGCTTTCCCTGCATCAGCCCCGGCACGGCACTCACCCGTGAAACTTGCTGAGCGCCACGGAGGCGTTCGTGCCGCCGAAGCCAAAGCTGTTCGAGAGAATGGTGTCCAGCTCGGCCTCCGTCGCCTCCGTGACGATCTCTTCGGGCCGGAGCGCCGGATCAAGCGTCCTGACGTTGATTGACGGCGCGATGAAGCCGCCTTCCATCATCAGAAGGGAATAGATCGCTTCGTGCACGCCGGCGGCGCCGAGCGAGTGGCCGGTCATCGACTTGGTCGACGAGATCGGGGCGTGATCCTCCCCGAACACGCGCCGAATCGCCTCGACCTCGATCACGTCGCCAACGGGTGTCGATGTGCCGTGGGCGTTGATGTAGTCCACCTTGCGATCGCCCAGGCCCGAGGTCGCGATCCGCATCGACCGTTCGCCGCCTTCGCCGCTCGGGGCAACCATGTCGAAGCCGTCGGACGTCGCGCCGTAACCCGTCACTTCCGCATATATCCTGGCGCCGCGAGCCTTCGCATGCTCAAGTTCCTCAAGAACGATCATCCCGCCTCCTCCGCCAATGACAAAGCCGTCCCGGGATTCGTCGAACGCACGGGCGGCTTCGGCGGGCGTGTCGTTGTATTTCGAGCTCATCGCGCCCATGGCGTCGAACAGGCACGAGAGTGTCCAGTCGACCTCCTCGCCGCCTCCGGCGAAGACGATGTCCTGCTTGCCAAGCTGGATCTGCTCGGTGCCGTTGCCGATGCAGTGAAGCGTGGTCGAGCACGCGGACGTGATCGAGTAGTTCAGCCCCTTGATCCTGAACGGCGTGGCGAGGCATGCGGACACGGTTGACGACATGCAGCGGGTCACCATGAAAGGGCCCATCCGCTTTGGCGCACCCTTTTCGACAACGGCCTGGTGGGCGGTGAAGAAGTTGGATGTCGAGGGACCTCCCGAGCCGGCCACGAGCCCCGTGCGTTCGCTGGAGACGTCGCTGTCCTCAAGCCCGCTGTCGGCGATTGCCTGTTGCATGGCAAGAAAGGCGTAGGCGGCGGTCGGCCCCATAAACCGCAGCTGGCGCTTGTCGATCACGTCTTCCAGCACGATGTCCGGTATGCCGGCAATCTGGCTCCGGAACCCAAGCTCGGCATAGTCCGGCTGAAAGGTGATTCCGGATCGACCGGCACGGAGGCTGGCGGCAACCTCGGTGCAGTCGTTGCCGATCGGGCAGACAATGCCGAGGCCAGTGATGACGACGCGACGCATGCGCACTTCTCCCTTGGTCAACTCTCGGAAAGAGCAACCTTCATGTCCGTCGCTTCATATATCGTCTCGCCGTCCGCTTCCACCCGGCCATCGGCAACCCCCATGGTCAGCCGGCGCGTCTGCACGGCCTTGGTAAAGTCAACGAAGTACCTCAGCAGCCTGCGATCCGGCCGCACCATGCCGGTGAGCCTGACCGAGCCGACGCCCAGCGCATATCCGCGGCCCTTCCATCCGCGCCATCCAAGGTTGAAGCCCGTCAGCTGCCAAAGACCGTCCAGGCCAAGGCAACCAGGCATGATCGGGTTGCCGGGAAAATGGCAATCGAAAAACCAGAGGTCAGGGTTGATGTCGAACTCGGCCACGACGTGGCCCATGCCATGCAGTCCGCCATCGCCGCTGACTTCGGTGATCCTGTCCATCATGAGCATGGGAGGCGCAGGCAATTGCGCGTTGCCGGGGCCGAAGAGCTCGCCCCGTGCGCAGGCCAAGAGGCCCGCCTTGTCGAACGATGTCGGATATTCCGTCACTTTGGCACTGCCCCCAGACAATGATGACGATCACTTGCTTTGCCCAATAACAGGGGCATGGATCGTGGTGCAAGGGGTGTGTCTGCAGCGGGCAATGTTGTCTCGATGCTGGAATCCGATTGAACCGGAGCCGGACTTTCCGCTATGTTCAGGGAGAACGGGGACCGGACCGGCGGGCATGATGCGCCACGAACTCAGTTCAGAATGGCTTGGCAAGGCGGGGCTCAGACCGACGCGGCAGAGGATCGCGCTGGCCAGGCTTCTTGTTGGTGACGGGCAGCATCGGCATGTCACGGCAGAAAGCCTGCATTCAGCGGCGCGGAACGCCGGTGAGGCGGTGTCGCTGGCTACGGTCTACAACACGCTTCGGGCGTTCTGTGATGCCGGGCTGCTTCAGGAAATCACCGTCGACGGCACAAAGAGCTACTTTGACACTCGCACCGACGACCACCCGCACTT